>NZ_JBFSUV010000005.1:0-129059 GCF_041467515.1 Vibrio sp. 10N.247.311.12 | reverse complement strand
CGTATCGACCCTTATGTTCATGATAAATTGACTTTATCAACCGCAGCTCACGTTCGTAGCTATTTGGGCGCTTGTTTGTTTGAGCTTGATAATAAAAGACACTTTTTGCCAGCTGTAGAGTCTGCAGTAAGTGCTTCAGCGGGTACTTGCCTTTAAGAGTTAGAGCTATGACCGCTTTTTCTTTGTTCGACGGTTTTTTTCCTGCTCCAACTCTTCCAACTTTTTTAGAACGGCATTCTCGGTTCGTAAGTAGACCAACTCCTCTTTTAGCTCCTCAAGTGTCATTTCATTATCAGGCTTAGTGGTACGTTGAGGTTGCTGTTTCATTGAGGGTCTTCCTTTCTGGCGCATTTTGAGCCCCTTGATACCGAGCTCATTAAATCTTTTGAGCCAGACAGAGAGTATCCCAGGGGATGAGAGGTTTAATACAGCGCTAGTGTGCGTGAGAGACCATTCATTCGTCCACATTAAATTCAATGCTTTTCGTTTTGTTTGAGCAGTCGCGGCATGCTTAGTTGGTAAAAATGAATCAGTACCATGGATGGCAAAGACTTGAGCCCAATACCGTATCTGCCTTGAAGAAATTGAATATTGTTTTGCTAAATAGAGAGATGACGTGCCATCTAAGTATTGCTTAGCAATGATACATTTTAGCTCACGGCTATATTTGGACATAAAAAGACCCCCAATAATTGGTGTCCAACTATTGGGGGTCAGTTCAACACGTTCGACTGGCTTTTTCGCATCCATGAACTGCTTAGACGAGGTTCAAGCAACTAAAGACAAAATAAGGGCAAGCCTGTTACTTGCCCATTTCGTTTTATTATTCACCCATAGAGCTTGATGCACGGCGTCTGTCGGTCGCGCCATAGATCTTGCCATCTTTGACTTCAATGGCATTCAAGCCACTGACGACTGGAATGACATGCACCGGATAACCGAGCTGCATGAACTCTGGTACTAACATTTCGGCGTAGGTTTTCTTTTCGACGAGCAAACCCGTTGGGTCATAAGGTTTGGTGCGATCAATCTTGGTCTTTGTCTTTTTGGTAAAACAGCGCAAAAGTACCGCCGCCAATCCCAGTCATATCCGGTTCAACCACCGACATTGTCATCTGCATCGCCACCATTGCATCGACTGCATTACCTCCTTGCTTGAGTACCGAATACCCAGTGCTGCTTACATATGGATTCGTTGCACTTACCATAAACTCTTCGCCAGTTTCGTCTGGCGTAATTGGAAAAGGATTTGGCTTAGCCGCGAAACCGACCGCTGAAACCAAACTTAAAGATAAAGTCGCTATTCGCATGCGTTCTCCGTTTAAGGTATCTGTTTATTCGCTCTAAGATTGACCGAGTAAGGGCGGTGAAGTTCGTGAGTTTGCAGCCTTTTTACACAACACTGACGCTGCTGACAGAATCATTAAATAGTAGAGAATTTTGCGGCTTAAATTTATTGCGAAGCTAAATGTAAGGGCAAACTTGGGTTCTCAATATTAATTTAACTATCTTGAAATCCTAATTTTTGAATAACTAAAGCGATTTTGGAACATGATGAATTACAGTCTTATGGAGAGGTGTTCAGTTTGATGTTGAACTCGTTTTTAATAAAGTAGTTAATTATACATGCTGATTTATATGGTTATTCTTACTTGTATAATAATTTATAAATAATATTAACATTTTTGTCACTATTTTCGGTGTGACAGATTGATATACTGGTCAGATCTGTTATTATTCAAAATACATTTGCAGTTCATCATACTGTTTAACAAAGGGAGCTTATGTTTACACTATCGATCAAAAATAGGATTTTGGCTTTATGTTTAGTGTCGCTAGTAGGATTTACTAGTATTCTATTTGTCGGAGGGGATACGTTAACCAGTAACACCCAACAGGTTAATCGAATTGATCAAGTTACTTATCCGGTTATGAATGCGGCTTCATTGAATAGTGTATTGATCTCTCAATTAGCCGAGCGCTTTAATTTGGCAGTGACTCTAGGCGATGACGAGATTTTGGAGATGAACAAGCAAACTCTCGCTGAGATTCAAAATAACTTCAACATTCAAATCTCTCTCGATCCTTCATTACAGAGCTCATCTGCACTTTTGCAAAATCAAACCAATCAATATTTTGAGTTAGCTTACCGAGTTGCTCAAGGCATGATAGATGAAGAGATCAGCCTTAGCGAAGCTGGGCGCTTTGCAAAACAGAGCACCGCAATCTTAGATGAGCTTACTTTGGGTATGCATAAGTTTTCTTTGGCTCGTCAATCAGAGTTTGAAAACGCGGTACAAGATCTAGAATCAAACAATAAAAAAGCTAACCAAATCATGAGTGTGTCTGGTGCTGTAGCCATGCTTGCGATGTGTATCTTTGGTTGGTTTGTGGTGAAAGGTATACGTAGAGATCTCGCGAATATCAGTGACAAAATGCGTGATATTGCTGAAGGGGATGGAGACTTAACGGTTCGCCTACAGCATGAAAAAAATGACGAACTGAAACCTTTAGTTGAATCATTCAATAACTTTGTCTCTCATTTACAACAGAACGTCACACACACTATAGGTAACGTTACTCAGCTGGACACGATCTCTGGTTCACTTGTTAAATCAAGTCAAGTAACAAGTGAGTTGTCGACTAAGCAGCATCTCTCTATTGAAGAAGTATCAAGTTCATTAAATCAATTGTTTCTTGCCGCTAGAGAAATCGCTACGAACGCTAATGATGCTTCGACTTCAGCTTCCAGTGCGAGTGAGCAAGCAAGCTTAGGAGAGAAGCAAGTCAAGAGTACGATTTTAGCCGTGCAAGAATTAACGCATGATGTAAGTAATGCATCTCAAGTGGTTAAACAGCTAAATGACAACACACAAAGTGCTGGCTCGATACTTGAGTCGATCAGTGCGATTGCAGAGCAAACCAACCTGCTTGCGCTTAATGCGGCAATTGAAGCTGCACGCGCTGGTGAACAAGGCCGTGGTTTTGCTGTCGTTGCTGATGAAGTAAGAACGTTAGCATCAAGAACTCAATCATCTACACAAGAAATTCAATCTGTACTCTTACAGTTACAAGACCAAGCAAAAACTGCGTCATCGATTATTTCTGATAGCGTAGTTAAAGCCGAAACTTGTGTTGAAAAGTCAATTGTCGCGGAAAATTCTCTGCAGAAAATTACTTCAGATATTATCGAAATCAGTCAACGAAACGAAAGTATTGCCGCTGCGACTGAAGAGCAGGAGCAAACCTCCACTCGTATTGAAACTTTTGTCGAAGAAATTCGCAAGATGGCAGAAGGCACCAGTAACAGCGTTCAGCAAGTGGACGCCGTGGCGCAAGATATTCAAAAAGTGACTCGTAACCTTTCAACACTAACTGGCCACTTTAAAGTCAGTTAAGTTCCCTAGAATCATTCCCTCTCTCCTTTCGGCTATGCCTTAAGGAGGGCGGCAGTATGCCCCAAATATGGGCTGATTATACAAAAACAATTATATAAAAACGAAAAATCACATAACAATTGGAGTTAGTTATGAAGAAGACAGTGGTTGCTGCCCTAGTAAGTATGGCGTTTGGAGCAAATGCTGCAAACATGGATGATCTTCGAATTAGTGGATTTGGTTCTGTAGGCATCGGTAAGTCAGACAATGCGATAGGTTATGCGGGTTATACCGACGAAAAATTAGATTGGGAGCAAGAGACATTAGCAGGCTTACAATTTGATTTTCAAGTAAATGAGCGTGCTAAGTTCGTGACGCAAATCGTTGCAAACAGCCGTTATGATTATGAGCCAAAAATTGAGATGGCTTATGCCTCTTATGATTTTGAGGCCTTCACAGCTCGAGCAGGTAAGTTGCGTTTACCTTTGTTTTTCTACTCAGATTACACAGACCTTGGCTATGCGTATCCAATGATCAGGCCTTCTCAAGAGTTGTATGAAAACATTGTTTTGAAGGGCTACACGGGTACTGATTTATTGATTCCGATTGAACTTGAAGATTCAAGTATTCTTCTTCAGCCAGTGGTTGGTATCGGTACTATTGATGAAGATGACTCAATTGTTGGTGAGGTGAAACTAGATAAACTATTCGGTATCAGTGCCAACTGGAACGTAGATGACTTTACCTTCCGTGGTTCATATTTTGTTGCTGAATCTAATCCATCTTGTGATTTCCAAAACTCACAAGACCCGTATTGTCAATTGGGTGCAATGCTAGATAGCCAAGATGGTCAGTTCATCTCTTTGGGTGCTCAATATGACAATGGTGATCTGTTAGTTAACGTAGAAGCTGCAGATGTTCAATTGGAAGGGCAGTTTTATGACTATCAATCGGTTTCTGGTTTGGTTGGTTACCGAGTCAATGAATTTACGCCTTACGTTTCCGTTAGCTGGGTTGAAACAACAGACAACGAAGAACGTGAGAACATGACTACGACGGCTATTCAAGAGTCGATGAATTACGAGCGTCTTTCTTACTCTGTTGGTAGCCGTTGGGATTTCGCTAAGAACATGTCTTTAAAAGCGGATGTGACCTATGTCGATTACCGCGATACTAGTGGTGGGTTCCAAAGTAATGTTGAAACAACAGTAAGCCCATATATTGCAACGGGTAATTACCTTGAAGACAGCTCTATTGTCTATTCAGCACGTCTTGATTTCGTATTCTAAGGAGGCCATATGAAAAGTTTACTGGCAGCAATAACCGTAGCGGTTCTTTCATTTAACGCTTCTGCTGGAATGGTAGTGATTGGTAACAATGCTGGCGTTGATTCTTTATCTAAATCAGACGTTAAAAAGTTATTCATGGGTAAGAAAAGCAAGCTATCGAATGGTACTAAAGCACAGATCATCGAGCTAGCTGATGGTTCTGAAGGCAGACTTGCCTTCCATGAGGTGGCAACGGGACGCAGCGAATCACAACTTCAATCAGCGTGGTCGCGACTTGTATTTACCGGTAAAGCTGAAGCTCCAATCCAGGTTTCAGACTACAACGAAGCAATTATAACGGTTGCTTCAAAAACCAATGCAATTGGTTATGTAGATGAAGCCGCTTTAACAGGTGACGTGAAAGTATTATTTAAATACTAAGCGTTGCTTACTTACCAGCATTAAAAAGCCCAAGGTTATTTGATTACCTTGGGCTTTTATTTAATGGTGATTGTCTAATTTTGGGTTAGAAGACGAAACTCAACATGATGGTATAAAGGACGGCATCTTTGTCATCAAAACCAGTAAGTGCGTTGAAATTCTCAACAAAGGCACCGTTTGCTTTACGAGCCTCAAAATATTGCACTTCGCCATTGATGGAGACGTTAGGTAACACATCGTAATCCACACCAATTAGGTAGCTGTTTCCTGTTAGGTGTTCGTGAGAATCAAACTCTGCTCCGTAAACGACGTATGGAGTGAATAAATCTATTCTGTAGCCCAAACTAGCGTACATCGAGGACGAGATGTCACTGATCTGTCCTTCACTTGTCAAAACAAATTGACCCAGTTCGTATTCTGCTCCTAATGACCAAAGTTGTATATGCTTGTTGTCTTGCTCAGTTCTGAATGGGGTCGGTACTCCGGGAATTGTTGTGATAACAATCTGATCGAAATTTGAATCTAGGAAAGATAAATTCCAACGGTAGCTATCACCGCTTAGCTGCAGATTTGCGCCGAGCATGCGATTGGTTTCAAATTCCAGTTTTGTAGTCGAGTCGAAATCTACGTCATTTTTATCTTTTATGCCGATAAACGGAGTAAGTAAAAGAGTAGCTTCGTCACTGACATCGTGAGTCCAGCTCACTTTTATGCCATTGAAAGCTGTGATTCCGAGAACGCTGTTATACACCTCTGTAGGTGGCCTCGCGGTCATATAGGCTTGGCCTACATAGTAGTACTCAGAGGCAAGGAACAGTGGCAGTCGTAATCGACCAATGCTGACATCAAAGTCATTAAATTCATAACCTAAGTAAGCCCACTCTAGCTGCGGCTCACTCCAATCATATTGGGGTGGCTTGACAACTTGCACGGAAGCTTTGAATGAGTTGTAGAAGTAATCGAGTTGAACACCAAATGTGGTATCACAGTCGTAACAGCTCTCATCAGTAAAACCGCGGTTGATGATTAATGGATTATCGTTATCCGATGTTGCCCAAGACGTTGAGCCAAAGCCACTCAAGGATAAATTATCGGTAAGTTCGATATTCGCAAAAGCCGGAGAGGCCATTGAAGCACATAACACTGACGTAATTATTCTTTTCATATTATTTCTCCGAACTTATAACGTAGAGAACGTTGGCATTTTGAGGAACCGAAGAGAGTGGGGAGTAACCAATACGGTTTGGTTTGTCATCAAGCCAGTCGACTAAGCTGTCGGTTGACGCCGTTTTGATTTCTCTTGGATAACGCGCTTTTCCTGAAAAAGATAAACCAGCCCAGTGTGCATTCATTTGAGCGGCATTTTTTCCAAGCAAAAGCTGATAAAAGTCCTCTCTTTCGGCACTGTTCTCAGGCCAATCAGACAGTTCAACACGTTTGCCATTGAGGTGCTTAGTTTTCCCTCTATAGAGCTTTCGCGCTTTGTTTATTGATATCTCTTCAAATCCGGAGTCTAAAGAAAATATGGCATAATCTTCAGCGGCATGAGCGGGGCTGAGAAGAAGTAAGCTTCCTAACAACCCTATCACTGCGGGTAGCTGCGCTCTGCACGAGAGTGTTTTAATTGTTTTGATCCAATCCATTGGTTTCTCCTAACAAGTCGCACTTTCTATTTGGTGGAACAGTTTTTCTTTTCTTACGGGCTTCGCTACGTACCCATCCATTCCGGAATCAAAGCACTTTTGAATATCATCATCGATAACACTAGCGGTTAACGCGATAATAGGAGTTTTGCTTAAGCCTTGGTTTTTCTCGTGTTCTCGAATCTCCTTAGTTGCAGTGAAACCGTCCATAACAGGCATCATGCAATCCATCAAAATAATGTCGAAGCTACTGTCGTTCTGGTACATATCAACGGCAATTTGTCCGTTGTCTGCAATTTCAAAGGCATATCCGGCCTTCTTCAGCATGATAGAAGCTACTTTTTGATTGACGCGGTTGTCTTCGACTAGCAAGATTCTCTCTGATTTGCTCGGAATTGCGTTTTGTTCCGCTTCTTCAGGCAAAGTACGTTTGGTCGCAGCCCCGTTGATAATTGGAGTGACAGTTGCAGGTTGTTTCTTAGGTTGAGCTTTATAGGAAGCTGGTAGTGGCATAGCTTCTACCGCGGTGAGTACTTTCTCTTTAAGCATTTCGAACTTGAATGGTTTTGGTACATAGTCATCCATACCAACGTCGAAACACCTCTGAATATCGTCATCGATGACACTGGCGGTCAATGCAATGATAGGGATGCGTCGCGTCGCTTCCGTTTCTTTTTCAATTCTTCGGATGTTGCTTGTTGCATCAAAGCCATCCATAACCGGCATCATGCAGTCCATGAGTATCGCCGCGTAATGAGGATTAGCGGTGAACATGTCCACAGCTTCTTGACCATTATTAGCGAACTCGAATTCAAAACCACTTTTACCGACATGAAGACCAGCAATTTTTTGGTTGATCTTGTTGTCTTCAACGATGAGGATTTTGTGTTGGATCTCGACTGATGTCTGGCTTGCTTCTGATAGTTCCGCCAAACCTCGAGTATCACAAAGCTCAATAGCTTTAATTAAACGCAAGCCGAGTAGGGGCTGTGCGACTTGTGCAGTAACGCTGTCACCAAGATCCGCTGGCTCACTTAAGAAGGAACGTATCAAACAGATAGTGATGCCGTTTTGGTGCAGCTTTTCTAAGTTATCTGCGTGGGTATTAGCTAGGAATGCGTCATCTTCGGCGAAAACAACAGTAATAGGTTTAGTGTGTTTTTGAGTGGAGAGCTGCTCTGTAATTGCCGTTATATCATTCGTTTTATCGGTAACCTTCAAACCATAAAGGTTAAGGTCGGACTCTATTCGCTCGGAGAGCATATTTTCGTTACCCAGCACATAAATATCAGCCGTTGCTGTACTTGGTTTTGGCAGTATCAAGTCAACAGGCAATACCAAGTCGAAGTAGAAACAGCTTCCTTCACCTTTGACGGAGTCGAGTTGAATTTGACCACCCATCAGCTCTACCAACTGTGTACTGATGGCTAGGCCAAGACCGGTACCACCGAATTGTCTGGTTGTTGAATCATCCTCTTGAGCGAAGGGTTCAAATATTTGTTTTTGTTGCTTTGAATCGATACCAATACCTGTGTCGCGAACGGCAAATCGAATGGTGACATTATCGTCAGATTGTTCGAGCGTTTGGATTGATAATGTGACGCCACCTTCTGCCGTAAACTTCACTGCATTCGACATAAAGTTCATTAGGATTTGTCTTAAGCGGTGATCGTCGATCATCACGCGAGCTGGTGTGTCTGGGCTGATATCAACGTTAACCGATATTTTTTGTTCTTTCGCTTTTGGTGCCACAATAGAGGCGATGTCGTATATCGACTCTCTAATCGATGCAGAATGCGGGCTGATTAATAGCATGCCAGACTCAATTTTAGAGAAGTCTAAGATATCGTTGATTAAGCTAAGTAGCAGTTGGGATGAAGTTTCAATCGTATCCACATAATCACGCTGTGTGGGTGTGAGCGGCGTATCTGCGAGGATTTCCGAAATACCAATAACACCATTGAGCGGGGTGCGAATTTCATGAGACATGTTGGCCAAGAAGCTACTTTTTGCTTTGCTGGCTTGTATTGCGTGGTCTTTCGCGTGTTCGGCATCCTCTTTGGCTCTCTCTGCGTCTTCTTTTGCTACCGTCAATCTCTCTTTCGCGAGCTCTCGTTCGATGGTCAATCGTTCAACTTGCTGAGCAAACAGACTGAGTTCATCTTTACCTTGGATTAATTTATCTAAAGAAGGGCGCGTGTCATCATTTTCGCTTTTTAAGAAAGCTAACACCAAATTAAGGTTGTTAGTGACTTGTCTCGCCAAGCTAAGAGTTAAACCCATAACAATCGCTGCCAGCAAAGCGACGATTGAAATAAACAGGGTTCGTTGTATTTGCGCGTCATAGATGGCTTGCTCAACTTCTTGTTGAAACTCTTGCTTGATTACGCCGCCAAGGCTTTGTAATAAGTTGAGCCGTGCGCTCATCGCTTCTAAGCCGACAGACACTTCTTGTGGCGTCAGTTGGCTGATTGTATTTAGGTCGAGTAGCGCGCTTCTTATCTCTTGGCTTTGAGCAAACACATCATTTCGAAACACTTCAACCATCAAAGAAACTTGATGTTCGTTGGCGTTCAATGAAACAAAGCGCTCTAAGAACAATTGCTGTCTTTCACTCAAGGTTTTGATCTGTTCGGCGAGTTCTGGGTCGTACTCTTGGCTGATTTGGAAGATCTCAATCAGTGAACTACCAAGCTTGAACTCTTCGTTCGACCAAAACATCAACCACTCAAGTTGTTGAAGGGCAGTGAGGTGCTGTTGAATTTCACGTTTAGTGTTTTCAAAAGGGACTTTCTCTACTTCAAGTAACAGTTGCTTGTATAAATCGCTCTGCCATTCGAGGGCATCCAATTTATCGTAAGTGTCAGTCACTTGCATCGTCGATAAGGTCGCTTCGCTGAAATCGGCAACAAGTTGATTCATTTCATCAGATGCGTCTAAAAAAATGATGGGAGACAGGTTTTTAAGTTCTGCCTTTACTTGGTTGCTTTGAGTAGCAAACTCTTCAGGGCTAGAGGCTAAGGTACTTCTATACAAAATAGAAATATCTTGAAGATAGACAGATAACTGATTGGTTCGTTCAAAATCGGTTAACTGAGTCGTTAATATATAAGCCTGTCTACCTGCTAGGAAGAGTAATAATGAAATGGGAAGTAGAACTAAGCCAAAGAGTTTATGTTTGACTGAAAGGTTATTCCAAACCGTAATCGCCATATAAGGATCCATCCAACTGTCGTTATATAAAAACAGTAGAATAAAAATGCCGATATGGAAACTTTGAAACGGTAAATTTTGCGTAAGTGTGGGAGAGGTATAAGTTCTTGTGATTCCAGAGCTTATTTTGAAATGCGTTCTTTTATTAGTAATTTATAGCGTTTGGCAGTTTGTTTAATTTTATGCTTATTGATGAATCACTTAAAAAGCTTACTAATGAGGACGATTGTTATCGAGGCTTAATTCGAAAAGAAGTTGCTCTAATACGGTTTTTGCAGAGGGTTCTAATGTCCAAATACCGAGCATTCTGTTAAGTGCGGCGCGATACACTCTGTTTTTTAGTAGGAAGGCGAGTGTGCTCGTATCATTGCTGAATACGTGCATTTGTACGATGGTGAGCTCTGCTTTGTTCTCAATGTCTATTTTCTGAAGATTGAAAGCGGGTAGG
The DNA here is from genome assembly GCF_041467515.1 of Vibrio sp. 10N.247.311.12. NCBI lineage: Bacteria > Pseudomonadati > Pseudomonadota > Gammaproteobacteria > Vibrionales > Vibrionaceae > Vibrio > Vibrio sp. 10N.247.311.12. The sequence continues at coordinate 118,669 of NZ_JBFSUV010000005.1, read as the reverse complement.
AAGGCAGACTCATACCAAACCTCAACGATCTCTCGAAGCTCCATCTCTTCTTCAGGTACATCGCACTCCTGAAGTTGGTGGTTTTCAGGAATTGCGGATAAGTAAGCTACATCAAGCTTGTCTGCAACGAATGTGTACATATTCTTCCTTGTTACCTGTGGTATTGGGGCGAATCATCCCTCTCGCTTATGAATTTGTCAATTATATCCATTTCCCTAAATAGCGAATTGTGATTAAGCGTTGAGGTTTTAGCTTAAGCTGTTTAAGTATTTGTCTGTTAAGCCAAAATATTTCAAATTTCCATCCGGCTCTAACACTAAACTCATGTTTGATGTTGCGATCAAACCAGGGTCGTTAGTCGAAAAAATCACGGTCTTATTCAACAATTTATCGGAGAACAGGCGATTAAAGTATTGAGCGTTTTCTTGCTCTGCACCGTTGAACGGTTCATCAATAATAATCAGAGATTGCTCACAGTTACCTAAGCCGAGTGCCAGACGCAATTTTTGTTGAATTCCATTCGGGAGACTTTTGCATTTATCCACGCTTAACTGAGTAGCTAAGCCTTCCGGAAGCCATTCATCTAACTCGAAGAAGCTCACCATCTCTTGCATCTTGTCTGTTGGAATCAGCCCGTTGTGTAGAATGAAATTGGTCTCGAGTGAGCCTTCAAAAATATGCAAATTAAAAGGGATGTAGTTAATCGAGGTGCGATAACGGTAGCTATTGAACTGTTTAATGTTGTAACCATCGACAGAGACTGCGCCTTGATAGCGGTCTTCTAACCCAGCAATGATTGATATTAAGGTGGTTTTACCGCAGCCCGTAGGGCCACAAATGACCACTTTGGCACTGGGTGGGATTTTGAACCCCAAGTTAGTTAAGCCGGTTGCGGCTCCTGCATATCGGTGACTGACTCCGCTGCCCACAATGCTTCCTTGGAACAGGCGAATAGGTGGGCTTTTTTCTAAGGTCAATTTGTCGTCATTCATCGACATCAGGTTGTTTATCTGTGCTGATGAAGCCTTGATCGATTGGAACTTGGAAATTGAGTTATAGATACCCATGATTGGGCCTAACGCTTTCCAAACCAAAATAACGGTTGCGAGCATGGCACCCGCATCAGAAGTACCTTCCATCACGCCGATTACCGCGGTCACGATACTTGCTGTACCAATCACTTGAATCAAACTGCCACCAGCGGCCTGAATCTTACTGTTAGTCACGGCAACGTTCTCTGCATCGCTGGTGCTTTGCATATGCGATGCACTGAATCGAGATTGAACGACACGAAGTAAAGGCAGGCCTTGGATTGTTTTGATACCACGAAGGATTTCGTTCCATTGATACGAGACCATCGCATTGGCGCGCGAACTTTTGGATGTGGCTTGCGAGTAGATATAGCGAGAGTAAATACAGAACACTAACATCAGGATTAAACCACCCATCACCACTAATGCCGCTGTACCAGACATCAGAGCAATGGCGATGATAAATACGATCACAAACGGCATATCAAAATAGCTGAGCGTCGATTCGGCAGTCACCAAGCGTCGGAAGGTATCGATATCTTTCAAACGTGCTAGCTGAGAAGAGACCCCAGCAGTAGATGTCATCGCATAGGGTAGCCAAAGCAATTTAGATATAACGGCTTGCGAGATGTGCACGGCGAGATCTTTACCGGACGTGGCAATGATATTTACCCGCATCTTTTTAAAGAAATACTCCGAGAAGCCAACAATAATGGCGAATAAGGTTAACCAATAGAGTGTGGCTTCGGAGCTCGAAGTCAGTGCGAAGTTATATACACTCATAATAAAGAATGGCTGCAATGCACCGAGAATACTGATGACGAAGCTCAGAATGATCAGGCTTTTAAGTTCATTGTTATAACGATAGAAAGCGTATTTAATCCAATTGCTTCTGTCTTGCGATTCCGGAGGTGGCTCGCGGAACAGACGAGAATATTCGCTAATCGCAATCAGCAAACAGGGCTTTTTGCACATTGGGTATTCAATGGTGTTGTTGTTCGTGTAATCAAACAGCAGCAACTTTCCATCTTTGGTGCCTAAGAAAATCGCACTTAGATTCTCTATTTCAATAAAGCATGGCTGAGGGTGCTTATCGATATTCTCGAGTGTCTTTAGTTTAGTAACATCACAGCGATATCCAAGGCGCTCTATGGTTGCTGTAAAGCTGTCGCCATCTTTGGGTTTTGGAATAAAAGCATCGCTGAGTATTGCGGGTGTGCCTTCCCATTCGAGTGCTATCAAGGTGTAGGCCAAACCACGAATAAGTGGCGATTGACTGTAACGTTCGTCGTATCCACTAGATTCAAAATCCAAGACACGTTGCGGCACATTATTGAAGTCAACTAGGATACTCATTGGTCACCTCCGGTAAGTTTTACGCGTTTGAGGCGGTGATTAAGTTTGTCCATTTTATTGCTGGCGATGATCAATATTTTGTCATTGGCGCGATAAGCCGTACTGGTGAGAACCATTCGTGCAAATTCCTCATCAAAGACACAATCGATGTCATCGAATATCAATACACGCTTACTGGCGAGCAGGGCACGAACTAATAATAAGGCGTAGCCAACTTGGCGAGAGAATGGGTTACGCATATGGCCTTTGAGTTCTGTATAAAACCCGGCAGGAAGCCCATCAATTTGCGCTTTGATGTTCATGGTTTCACACAGTGCAAACGCCGTGTTATTCAAGCTTGGTCGGAAACAGGTCAGGTTATCGATAATCGTCCCTTCTACGAACGAACTGGTCTTATCAACCATCAGAACACTGTTACGCCAAACGTTGTAATTGATGTCATCCAAAGGCGTGTCGTTAATCATGATATCGAGTTTGCTATCACTGTTCTGACGCGTAATACAGTTAGCGAGGTGGGTCTTACCTGAACCACTTTTCCCTGTCAGCAAATAGGCTTGTCCGAGTTCGAACTCGATACGCTGCTTTTCAGAATACTTAACCGAAATACGTTCAACTTCTGTTGTTTCATGTTGGTGTTCAACAGAGGCGGCCAATTCAAGGAGGTCAGCGATACGTTGGATATGGAGTTTGTTTAACTCCCAGCGGCTCGCGGTTCTCATTACCTGTTGATATGGCGCAAAGTAACGGTTGGTTAGCATGATGATCGCGGCCATGATGCCTTGACTCGATTCCATATTGATTACGGCAGTCGCCAAGACCACAACAACGCAAGCAATGGATAGCTGTTGGATGAGCGCCAAAATCAAGCCAAAGTTCGACTCGATTTGCTCATATTTGATGTTCTCCACTTCACGCTCTTCGACCATTTGTGTCATCAGGCTTTCAACGCGGTACTCCATGTTTCGCGCTTTAATATCAAGCGGGCTAGAGATGATCTCAATGATTTTGGAGGTAGTTAACCCTTCGATGTCTGACTTATTCTGCAAGCTACCAATTTTCTGTTTGGAAAGACTCCAAGCGAAAATCGCTAAGACAGCCGAGGCAATTAGAAGGGTGATACCAGCCCATATGTTAATGAGACCGATGATAAGTATAGTAATCACGCTAACAGCAAGGTTGATAAGCGCTCGAACCGATTCTCCACCAAAGAAGGTCTTAAGTTCAGGAATGGTTGAGATTCGTTCTAGGTATTCGCCTGGTTCCAAACGACGGAATTTATATATTTCCGCCAAACAGATGGATTGGAATACCTTGTTGGTTAGGTTGGTTTCAAACTGCCTCATGATAACGGAAGATATCTTCTCTTCCTGACTTTTTAAGTGGTAGTCGAGGAAGATGGAAATCAAAATAATCGCGAACAATAAGAACAGCGTATCTTGTGCTTGGTTGGGTAACACTCGGTCAAAAATGATCAGAATAGAGAAGGGCAGTACCAAACCAAACAGGGTCGATATTATCGTTGAGAAAGTCAGATAACACTTATCTGCCATGTTGATCTTTTGCGAAAACTGCTCAGTTTGCATTGTGACCTCCTTTTCTCAATGACTCCGTTGAGAGAAGATGTTTTGGCACCAAATCTTGATTGTCGCGACCTTCAATATCACTCATTAATTGCATCACGCTTTCGATAGATTGAATTGAGAGTATTCCCTTAATTTGCTCAAGCTTGATGGTCTCGATGATGTAGTCGTATCGTGCGCTTTCATAGTCTCTTAACGCGCTGAACAGCTTACTTTCCGCCGCCAGCAAGTCGGTGATGGTACGCGTGCCTAATTGGTAGGCTCTTTGGATCCCTTTATAAGACGCGTAGTTGGCGCGAATGATGTTTTCGTAACTGCTTATAGATTGCGAGAAATCGTTAATGTTGAGCACGGAGGTATTCACACTGTTACGTGTGGTGTAAAGCGAATCTTGGTAAAGCAGCTCAGTACGTTCGATGGCCGTCGATGATTTTTGATAGCCGTAGTAATCAGAGCCACCAGACAAGATAGGAACTGCTAGGTTTAACCCAACACTGGTTGAGTTACTTTCGCCTGTCGCTGTAATGTCGGTTTTGTCGAAGTTATTGGCGTCATCGTGTCGATAGCTGGCTGAAAGCGATACTGTCGGTAAGAAGTTCGAACCGCTCTCTTTTAAGCTTCTGCGGCTTCTCTCGACGTTTTTCTTAGCCACTAACAAGTCGTTGTTGAGCTTTAACGCTTGATCCATGATTGATCGTTGTTCGGTTTCGTTTATCTCTTTTAAAGGCACACTTTCGTAGATATCTTGAGACGGAGTGATAGGGTATTGAATCTGAATCGATAGCCCGTTGAGAATGACGCGACGGTCTTTCTGCAAGGTTCTCAATCGATTCGACACACCTTCTTTCTGAGCAATCACTTCGTAAAGCTCACTGGCGGCTGTATTGCCGAGTTCCACATTGCGTCGCATTTGATGTTCACGCGTTTCGGACGATTTAAGCTCAACCTTGGTCGCTTTGATTTGGGCGTTGTTTTTCAAATACTCAAAGTATTGAGAACCGATTTCCGAAATGGTGCTTTGGATTTTGTTCTCGTGTTTAATCTCTTCGATATTGAAGTCGAGTTTTGCTGTCCCATATTTGAAAATGTCACTAAGATTGAATATGGATTGCGAAAGAGAAAGGCTGTAACTGTTTGAGTTATAGCTAGAGGTTTTATCGGGAACGCTCGATAGCAAGGTTTCATTCTCGTTCCATGTGGTATCGGCAGCACCATTGAGTGAAGGCAGAAACTTAGATCGGCTGATCCCAATGTTGTATTCGTTCTCTTCCACACCTTTATCACTGGCGCGAAGGGATAGGTTGTTTTGCAGGCCGAGTTCTACCGCCTCAAGCAGGGTAGTCGCCGATGCCGAAGGTGTCGTGCTTAAAGCAAGCGCAGCCATAATGCTGCTAGTTAAGTTTTTGTACCGCCACATACTTGTTGATCACCTTGATTATTTGGTCACTTTTATAAGGTTTGCTGATCACGTAATCCATTCCGGCTTCGATACAAGCCTGGTGTTCGTTACTGCTGGTCAATGCGGTTGCACCTATGATGGTACAAGGGTTCTTCTCGTTTTCTTGTTCAAACTGGCGAATACGTTTTGTGGCTTCAATGCCGCCCATACCCGGCATGATGCAGTCCATGAAAATGATGTCTGAACGCTTGTTCATAAAGTGCTTCACGGCATCGGCGCCATCGCCAACCATGTCTGGTTCATATTCTTGTTTGGTCAAGATTCGTTTCAGTAAAATTTGTTGAACTCGGTCATCCTCTACGATAAGGAATGAGCTGTTTTCCATCTGTTCTTCCGATGCTTCCGCTTCCATAATGGTGAGTAGGTTTGGAATGAACTCATAAGGGATAGCAGGGGCGTTGATGATTTTGTCGACGAAGCTATGACACTCTTGTGCTTGCTGAGTGTTGGTCACTGACAACAGTAACTTGGTATTTGGGTGGTTCTTAAGCTGAGATTTCACAGTCTTACTTAGTGAGGGCAGTTTGTTGGGTTCAAAGGTATCGGTGAGCATAATAGCATCGTAATCACCGAACGTTTTCGCCGCTGAGAAAAGCTCATTTGCAGTGCGAATCTCGGTGATATCAAGCCCCAAGTTACTGAGCATTTTCTTCATCACATCGATGCGAACTTGAGTATTAGCACACAAGAGTAAACGCTTGCCATCAAAGCGAGTTTTCTCTGTGTGGAAGTTCTTAGCCTTAAGATCAAGCTCGATCTGAAAACGTTCCTGAGCCCCTGACTGGAACCAGTGGCTCTCGTAATATCCGTAATCCTTCAGAACGCTTTTCGCTAAGTCATCTGTGCTGGCTGTATGGTCTTTGTGTGCGCTCCAATGGAGTTTGTTGAGCTTGGCAACAGAAACATCCAGTGTTGATAAGAAGTTGAGGTTGATGGTGACACGGGTATTTTCCATGTCTGAAGCCGCACCCGATTCAATCGTTACAAACAGTTTCTTATTTGATTTGAGTTGAATAGCGTTAGAAAGTTGAAGGAACAGTATCCAGAATAAGCTGGTGGATTGGCCTGCAACACGATTCGGTAAGTTGTCAGAGATAAAACAGTCAAGTTGGCTTTCATTACGTTGTACTTTGGCACTGATATGAATCATTAATTCAGATAACACGCTCAGTAAAGAGAACTCTTTCGACTTGCTTTCCGTACCCTGTGATATCAAGCGATTATAGTTTTCTGCTAACTCAGATAGTGTGCTACACGCAGAGGTAATATCGTTCGCCATCAACACGCCGTTTTCATCGGTTTCTTGAACCAGATATTGGACACCACCGTTGATGGTGTTTGTAATTCCGCGAATCTCATAACCGATCAGCGCATACAACTGTTTGTAGAGATCGTTATTGCGCTTTTGGTCTTCTAATTTACTGAAAATAAGTTTGAGATGAGAGTAAATCTGACGCTGCTTGGGGTTGATGCTAACTTCATTAAGAAGCTCTTCAAGACGTTGTAAATCTAGCTGCTTCAGCTCTTGATACAGGGCATCGAATTCATAGTCGATTTCGCGTTCGTTAGAACTGGATTTCTTTAGCTTCAACATAGCAACTGAGTTGGATAGAATCGTAATCACAGCCAATATCACGACCACCATAAACAACCAGATAAAGAACTCGTTTTTTTCTGACATTAAGTCATTTGCATGGTTGTTAAACATGGTGCGATAGTTGTCGTCCATCTGCAGATAGTTATTGGTCAATGAAAGGTACAAGCCTAATACGTCGTTACGTGTTTTTGCGCTATCGGAGAAACGATTAATCGCCAATTCCAGTTGTGTGTATTCAGTTGCCCCAACCAAGCTGAACTCGGTTTTGTTCAACGAGGCTAAAGAGCGAAATTCATCAATTTCAAGCTTCAAGTTAACCAGGTTGAATTCGTTAGTGCCGCAAGTGTTGGTACTTAAACACTGTTGCAGAGTTTGAATATCTTGTTCTATGGTCTGATTAAGCTTCTGGGCTTGTATGAGCAGTGGGGCGCTTTGCACTTGTGCGACTGAATCTATTTTTGACCAAGAAAAGTATAAATAGAAAGCGAGCGCAGCCAATACCACGCTAAATAGTATGCTTAGACGTAGGGCGGGTATGGAAATATTGTACGAAGGTTTACCGCTCATTGATTATCTCTCATCGAAAGCATCCTCGATGGCTGACATCACCGGTTTCGCAGCGTATTCGATCACGCGACGCGAGCCTGTTTTCACATCAGCGGTAAACTCCATGTAAGGTGATAACTTGTATTGAGTGCCTCCTCGTTCAAGAAAGTTTCGGTCAATTTCAATCTCAGCTAAATAGAATTCAGCGTCTTCTTCTTCGTATGATGAACGGCTGATTGAGGCGATGGTTCCCTCAACAAACCCGTATTTTGCAAAGTTATAGGTATCCATTTTTACTTTCACTGCCTGACCAATTTCGACAAATCCCATGTCTTTACGTGGGATCTTCGCTTCACCGTGTAACGAATTATTTATTGGGGCAATATCGGCGATACTTTCTCCTGGCGGAATCACAGCAGAACGGAAATTGAAGTGAAGTTTATCGACCACACCATCGACTGGCGAGTAGACGACTAGGCGATCAACCTTGTCGGAATGCTGCGGTTGTAAGATTCGCTTTAGCTTGAGGTCTTTGTTCGCTTGAATGATTTGTGCTTGGTACTCAGAGTTTCGATTCTCAACCAAGTCACGGTGTTGCTTTTCCAGTTTGTCGAGTTGGAAACGCTCATTCATCACAGATTCGTCAAGGTTCTCAATCTCACGCACCATATTCGACTCTTGTACTTTCATGTTAAGAACGTCGACATAAGACGCCATCTCTTCTTTATAGAGGGTGTTTTTGATGTTGAGCTGCTTACGTATCAGAGAGAGTTGATTCTCTGAACTTTTGCGACGCTTTAACATTGAACTGATCAACGAGTTCTTGTGCTTAATATCGTGTGTAATGAGTTCTTCATTTGAACGGTTTTTAGAGAATTCTTGTCTCCAGGTATTCATGTTGACCTGAACTTGCTCAGGGTATTTCTCAATGAAAGCGTCGAAGTTAGGCTCTATCATGTCGCGTAAGCTTTCATAACGAATCTTATCGAGCTCTATCTGAATAATTTCAGTATTGACGGTATCAAGTTGAGTGTTACGGTCAAGTGAGCGTATTCGAGCGATAGGTTGGCCCTCATAAACGACTTCCCCTTTTCTGACTAACAATTCTTCTAATATCCCGCCTTCTAAATGCTGAACTTTCTCAACATCCGATTCCAATAGCAGTTCGCCACGTACAGAAACAACAATATCGATACGTGCTTGTGACGCCACCGCAATAGCGACCAAAGCGAGCAAGAATATAATGAGCAACGTTTTGTGAACGCTGGTCATGGCACTAGCAAGCACAATAGTGTCATCAGCAGTGACCTTAGAAGCCTCGTTATTGGAAACGAGTGCTTTTCTGAGGTGATGTTCTATTTGGTTATTGCTCATGACTACCTCGATGACTTGTCATCTATTACTTCCTTAATGTCCAACAAGTGATTGATTTGTCGATTGACGTTGTGCAATTCAGTTTTTACATCCTCTAAAAGATCTTCAGGTGCAGGGAATTCGTGCTTACTCAAATGTTCCAATTTGGCCATTTTGGGTGGCAAGTCTTGATCACACAGTAAAGTTAAGATGGTCTTTAATCTCTTTGAGTAGTTGTTGAGTTCATCAAAACGGTCACTTTTATGGAGCGTCTCTATGTTGATCGCTGCGTCTGAAAAGTCCTTATAAAAATCGCCTAGTAGCAATTGAAGCCCTTTGTGGTTGTTGTCGATTGAACGCAGCAAACTCGTCATGTCTATCATCATTCCACCGCCGTAATTGCTTTAATCACAATAACTAAGGATGTTTAAAGGTAGTTTTCAAATTTTTTTTGATTCTTTATGTATAAAAAGAAAAATATGAAAAATGTTGTATAAAAACTTGGTTTTTCAAAATGGTGTCCTTTAATGCCTCTAAATACGATCAGTTAGCTAGTAGCAACGGAGGCTGTAATGGCAGGCGAAAATAACCAAAACAACCAAAATGAAGATCTCAATGACGCGGTAGAACAAACGGACACGAACGACGCGGGTACGCCCTCCCAACAGCAGAATCAACAAAATCAACAAAATACGATTGCGTCGACAATAGCGACGGGTGCTGAAAACACGGATGCGGCCGACGAGGTTAATCAGGCTTTAGAAGACAATCCGAGTGGCGCAGGTAATGCTGAAGATGCGTCGGCTTCTGGTGCGGCTGTTCAAGAAGAGACGCCAGAAAGCGATGGAGATTCTGATGCAGCTCAATCCAATGTAGTCGGTGGTGCGGCTTCGGAAGCTGGCTCGGACAATGCTGCTGGCAGTGGTGGCGGAGCAGGTGCTGGCGCTCAAGCAGTAGGTGGCGATAACGCAGAGTCTGCGACAGGTGGAGCAGATGCTGAAGGTAATGAAGAACAAGGCCAAGCTGCACGTACCTCTGCAGCGTCGAGTTCTACATCTTCTGAATCGGGTGAGCAACAAGTCGGTGACGACCTCGATTCACAGACAGTCGAAGAGACATTTGCCGTTGATGTTCAAGCTTCAGATGAAGAGACCATCAGTGAAGTAGAGGATGACTTTGATTCTGAAACAGTAAGCGAAACGTTTAAAATCCAAGTAGAAAGTGAAAATGATGCGCCAGAAGCAGAACAAAATCTGGCTTACATCATGGATGAAGATGGCTCCATCACATTCACTCAAGAACAATTACTCGAATACGCAAGTGATGTAGATGGGGACGAACTGGTTGCCTCTAACGTTCAAGTTGGTGCTGATGCAACCGTTCAAGACAATGGTGACGGTACTTTCACAGTAGTTCCTTCAGCTGACTTCAATGGTGAACTTGACCTTACTTTCGACATCAGTGACGGCCAAGAAACGATTAGCAGCGCAATTGATTTAACGGTACGTCCAATTAATGACGCGCCGGTTCCTGAAGATAAAACGTTTGAAATAGAGGAAGACGGAACTCTTGTCTTCACCGACGCTGATCTTCTTTCTGGTGCGACGGACATTGAAGGTGACAACCTTACTGTTGAAGGCGTGACCTACGATGGTGGCGACGGTATTCTTACCGACAACGGCAATGGGACTTACACCTTTGCTCCGAATGAAAACTTCAATGGCGACGTAAACTTCGGCTTCGATGTATCAGACGGCACCGATACGGTCTCTGCCAACATCGATGTGAGTGTAACTGCCGTTGATGATGCACCTGTGTCAGGCGATTTAGCGTACTCAATCGACGAAGATGGTTCTATCCGTCTAAGCCAAGAGCAACTGTTATCACAAGCATCTGATGTTGAAGGCGATGACCTTACTGCTAGTGGCCTAACGGTTGACGGTGATGCAACGGTTGTAGCCAACGACGATGGCAGCTTTACGATTACGCCAGATGAGAACTTCAATGGTGACATCGATATCAGTTTCGATATCTCTGATGGCACCAATACCGTTCAAGCTTCTGCAGACCTTACTGTTAATCCAGTTAATGACCTGCCAGTCCCTCAAGACCAACAGTTCAGCGTTGAAGAAGATGGCACGTTAATCTTCACTGATGCAGACCTATTAACAGGCGCAACGGACATTGAAGGTGACAACCTTACTATTGAAAGTGTGACCTACGACGGTGGCAACGGTATTCTTACCGACAACGGTAATGGCACATACACCTTCGCACCGAATGAAAACTTCAATGGTGACGTAAACTTCGGCTTCGATGTGTCAGATGGCACCGATACGGTATCAGCAAACATCGACGTGAGCGTAACTGCCGTTGATGATGCGCCAGTGTCTGGCGACCTAGCGTACTCAATCGACGAAGATGGTTCGATTCGTCTAAGCCAAGAGCAGTTGCTATCACAAGCATCAGATGTTGAAGGCGATGACCTAACAGCCAGCGGCTTAACGGTCGACGGTGATGCAACCGTTACTCAAAACGATGACGGCAGTTTCACGATTACGCCAGATGAAAACTTCAACGGTGACATCGATATCAGTTTCGATATCTCAGATGGCACCAATACCGTTCAAGCTTCAGCAGACCTGACGGTTAACCCAGTAAATGATTTACCTGTTCCACAAGACCAACAATTCAGTGTTGAAGAAGACGGCACGTTAATCTTCACTGATGCAGACCTATTAACAGGCGCAACGGACATTGAAGGTGACAACCTTACTATTGAAAGTGTGACCTACGACGGTGGCGACGGTATTCTTACCGACAACGGTAATGGCACATACACCTTCGCACCGAATGAAAACTTCAATGGTGACGTAAACTTCGGCTTCGATGTGTCAGATGGCACCGATACGGTCTCTGCCAACATCGATGTGAGTGTTACAGCGGTTGATGATGCGCCAGTGTCTGGTGACTTAGCGTACTCAATCGATGAAGACGGTTCTATCCGTTTAAGCCAAGAGCAATTGCTATCGCAAGCGTCAGATGTTGAAGGCGATGACCTGACAGCTAGCGACCTTACGGTTGGTGGAGATGCAACGGTTGTAGCTAATGATGACGGCAGCTTCACGATTACGCCAGATGAGAACTTCAATGGCGACATCGATATCAGCTTCGATATCTCAGATGGTACTAATACGGTTCAAGCATCAGCTGACCTAACCGTTAACCCAGTTAATGACCTGCCAGTACCTCAAGATCAACAGTTCAGCGTTGAAGAAGACGGCACACTCATCTTCACTGATGCAGACCTATTAACAGGCGCAACGGACATTGAAGGTGACAACCTAACGGTTGAAGGTGTGACCTACGATGGCGGTGACGGTATTCTTACCGACAACGGTAATGGTACGTACACCTTTGCTCCGAATGAGAACTTCAATGGCGACGTAAACTTTGGCTTTGATGTATCAGATGGTACCGATACAGTCTCTGCAAACATCGATGTGAGCGTTACGGCAGTTGATGATGCACCTGTGTCAGGCGACCTAGCGTACTCAATCGATGAAGACGGTTCTATCCGTTTAAGCCAAGAGCAGCTGCTTTCTCAAGCATCAGATGTGGAAGGTGATGACCTTACTGCTAGCGGCCTAACGGTTGGCGGTGATGCAACCGTTACTCAAAACGATGATGGCAGTTTCACGATTACGCCAGATGAGAACTTCAATGGTGACATCGATATCAGTTTCGATATCTCTGATGGCACCAATACGGTTCAAGCATCAGCTGACCTAACGGTTAACCCAGTTAACGACCTGCCAGTCCCTCAAGATCAACAGTTCAGCGTTGAAGAAGATGGCACGCTCATCTTCACCGATGCAGACCTGTTAACAGGTGCTACAGACATCGAAGGTGACAACCTTACAGTTGAAGGTGTGACCTACGATGGTGGCGACGGTATTCTTACTGATAACGGTAATGGTACGTACACCTTTGCTCCGAATGAGAACTTCAATGGCGACGTAAACTTTGGCTTTGATGTATCAGATGGTACCGATACAGTCTCTGCAAACATCGATGTGAGCGTTACGGCAGTTGATGATGCACCTGTGTCAGGCGACCTAGCGTACTCAATCGACGAAGACGGTTCGATTCGTCTAAGTCAAGAGCAGCTTCTATCGCAAGCTTCTGACGTAGAAGGCGATGACCTTACTGCTAGCGGCCTAACGGTTGGTGGAGATGCGACGGTTGTAGCTAATGATGACGGCAGCTTCACCATCACGCCAGATGAGAACTTCAACGGTGACATCGATATCAGTTTCGATATCTCTGATGGCACCAATACCGTTCAAGCATCGGCTGACCTAACGGTTAACCCAGTAAACGACCTACCAGTACCTCAAGATCAACAGTTCAGTATTGCAGAAGACGGTACTTTACAGTTCACAGACGCGGATCTGCTTACAGGCGCGGCAGACGTTGAAGGTGATAACCTGACGGTTGAGGGCATCACTTATGAAGGCACTGATGGCGTACTGACTGACTTGGGTGAGGGATCATATAGCTTTGCTCCAAACGAAAACTTCAATGGTGATGTGAGCTTTAGCTTCGATGTGTCAGACGGTACCGATACCGTGTCTGCAAACATTGATGTTAGCGTGACTCCTGAGAACGATCCGCCTGTTGCGGGCTCAACGTCCTACACGGTGAATGAAGATAATTCGATTACCATTTCTGATGCACAACTATTGGCAACATCTTCAGATATTGAAGGTGATGTATCGATAGACAGCGTGACTTACTCTGGTAGCGACGGTGTCCTCGAAATCAATGGTAACGGCACTTACACCTTCTCGCCAAATGAGAACTTCAGCGGTGAAATTGCACTGGATGTGGTTGTTGCTGATGAAGATGGTGCGACCGACTCAACGACCGCGGGCATCAATGTTCTTGAAGTGAACGATCCGCCGGTTGCAGGCCCTACGTCTTACACCATTGATGAAGACTCAGTACTTACCTTCAGTGAGTCTCAAGTGTTGCTTAACGCCTCAGATGTAGAAGGGGATGTTGAGCTTGTTGGTATTAGCTACGATGGCCCTGAGGGTATCTTCTCAGTAAATGGTGACGGCACTTGCAGCTTCGCTCCAAATGAGAACTTTAATGGCCAAGTTCAGCTTGATGTCACCATTCGTGATGAAGATGGTGCAGAAGTGGAAACCGTCATCAATGTTGACGTATTACCAATCAATGATGCGCCAGTGTCTGGTGATTTGGCTTACAACGTTAACGAAGATGGTTCAATCACACTGAGCCAAGATCAGCTGTTGTCTCAAGCGTCCGATGTAGAAGGCGAAGATCTAACCGCAAGTGACTTAACAGTTGGTGGTGATGCGACGGTTGTAGCTAACGATGACGGCAGTTTCACGATTACGCCAGATGAAAACTTCAACGGTGACATTGATATTCAATTCAACATCACTGACGGTACTGACACGGTTCAAGCAACCGCCGATCTTACTGTTAACCCAGTTAATGACTTGCCGGTTCCTCAAGACCAACAATTCAGTATCGCAGAAGACGGTACGCTTCAATTTACAGACGCCGACTTACTTACCGGTGCCACCGATATTGATGGCGACGACTTAACCGTTGAAGGTATTAGCTATACAGGTGGTGATGGCGTACTGACCGACCACGGTGATGGTACTTATACCTTTGCGCCAAACGAGAACTTCAATGGCGATGTGAACTTCAGTTTCGATGTGTCTGATGGCACAGAAACCGTTAGCGCTAACATTGATGTGAGTGTGACTCCTGAGAACGATCCGCCAGTTGCGGGTTCAACCTCATACATGGTCAATGAAGACAATGCCATCACAATTTCTGATGAACAGTTGCTAGCTAACTCTTCGGATATTGAAGGTGCGGTGTCGGTTGATACTGTGACTTACAGTGGCACTGATGGTGTGTTCCAAGATAACGGCGATGGCAGCTATACCTTCCTTCCTAATGAAAACTTCAGCGGTGATATCAGCCTTGATGTGATTGTTGCAGATGAAGAAGGTGCAATTGATGAAACCACAGCAGGTATTACCGTTCTTGAAGTGAACGATCCACCAGTTGCGGGTCCAACGTCATACACCATTGACGAAGATTCGGTTCTGACGTTCAGTGAATCTCAGATTCTTGTGAATGCTTCGGATGTCGAAGGAGATGTAGAACTTGTTGGCATTAACTACGATGGCTCTGACGGTATCTTCACTGTAAATGGTGATGGTACATGCAGCTTTGCACCCAACGAAAACTTCAATGGTCAGGTTCAACTGGGTGTGACCATTCAAGATGAAGATGGCGCAACGGTTGAAACACACATTAACGTTGATGTATTGCCAATCAATGATGCGCCAGTATCGGGCGATTTGGCTTACACCATCAATGAAGATAGCTCCATCACGCTAAGCCAAGAGCAATTGCTAGCAAGAGCAGGTGATATCGATAGCGACAACTTAGAAGCTATCAACCTATCTACTGATGAAAATGCGACCATCCAACACAATGATGATGGCAGCTACACCATCACACCGAACGCAGATTACAACGGTGACCTAGATCTGAACTTCGATATCATCGATAACGATGGTGGTTCAGTTCAAGTTGGCCTAGACATTACCGTGAATCCGGTTAATGACTTGCCACAAGCGCAAGATCAACAGTTCACGATTGAAGAAGACGGTACGTTACTCTTCACCGATGCTGACCTGCTTGTAGGCGCGTCGGATGTTGATGGTGACGAGCTGTCGATTGAAAACGTGCTCTACACTGGTGCAGATGGTGTTCTTAGCGATAATGGCGACGGCACATATAGCTTTGCTCCAAACGAGAACTTCAATGGTGATGTTCAATTCTCATTCGATGTCTCTGACGGTACTGATTCAACATCAGCTGTTATTGATGTCAGCGTAACGCCTGAGAATGACCCACCAGTAGCGGGCTCAACATCGTACACAGTTCAAGAAGATGGCCAAATCACGATCAGTGATGAGCAATTATTGGCAAACTCTTCCGATGTAGAAGGTGATGTTTCACTGTCTGGAGTATCGTACTCCGGTGATGACGGCTCTTTTGTTGATAATGGCAATGGTACTTACACCTTTACGCCAAATGAAAACTTCGATGGTGATATTTCACTAGACGTTGTTGTCGTTGACGAAGACGGTGCAACCGCAACCACAGCCGCTGGCATCGATGTTATCGCTGTGAATGACGGACCTGAAACTTCGGGCATTCAGGCTGAAGTCGATGAAGATAATTCAATCACCATTACTCAAGAGCAGTTACTCGCTAATGCGACCGATGTTGAAGGTGATGAGTTAACGGCATCTAACCTACAAACCAACGATCCAGATGCGACAATTGTTACTAATGACGATGGTTCATTCACTATTACGCACACAGAAAACTTCAATGGCGAGTTGGACTTCACATACAGCATCAGTGATGGTGAGAATGAAGTTCTGACGACACTCGACTTGACGGTTAACCCTGTCAACGATGCGCCAGAAGCGGGCGATGAAATCTTCATCCAAGCGCAAGAAGACCAAACAGTTGGTGTGACACTTCGTGAAGAACCAGCACTACGTTTAGACCAAGCGCCAGAAAACGGCATCATTGAAGCAAATGTGAATGACGAATGGGTGGTACTGGAAGTAGGACAAGAAGTTCCTGCAGATACCGAAGTGCGCTTTGTTCCAAGTGAAGATGCTCTTGCTGAAGGTACACACACCACACAAATCGGTACGTTTGACGATAACGCGAGTGTGGATGATTGGGGTACAGAAGTTGACCCTTATACGCGTGAGTTCTCAGATGGTGACTTAACGGTAACTGTTCAAAGTAACGATGACCCTCTTGGTGCCTGGAATGGCAACACCCACATTGGTCATGGTATCGGTGATACTGACCGCCAAGGCTTAAGTGGTGATGAGAAACTGACGGTTTCAGTTGAAGGTCAAGACATCAATGAAATCAGTTTCCACCTAGATGGTTTGGGTGGCTGGTTCATGGAAGAGTCTCGTCACTTTACAGAAGTAGAAATCAAAGCGTTCAATGAGGATGGCGACCTAATTGACTCGATGACTTACCACAAAGAAGACCGTGGTACTTTCGAGACAGATTACACGCTAACGGTTGATCAACCAGTGTCCTACTTTGAGCTTGGTACCGTGCAAGGTAATGGTACTTACGTCGTTCAAAACATGACAGTGTCACAAACTTGTCATGATGAAGCGGTGTTTACATCGATTGGTGTAGATGGTTCAGAGATTACTGAAACGGTTGAGTTGAATATCCATGCGGGTGACAACGAAATCGAGTTAACGGCTGATCTTCCGAATATTACTGTCGATACCGATGGTTCTGCCCAGTTTGCTTCGGTTGTGATTACCGAAGAGCAACTACTGGCGCAAGCATCTGATATTGATGGCGACGACCTTGATATTGAAAATCTAGAGCTAGTGGGTGAAAACTCAGAGCATGCAACACTCACCGATAATGGTGATGGCACTTGGACGGTAACACCGGATGAAAACTTCCATGGTGAAATCGAACTTGGTTACCAAGTTACCGATGGTGAGCTGACAGACAGCAATATCATCAATATCAATTTCGAATCAGTAAATGATGCGCCAATCGTTTCTGGCCCGATTGTTCTATCGACAGATGAAGATGAAGGTATCACGTTCAGTGCAGATGACTTGCTAGCGAACACCACAGATGTGGAAGGCGATACGCTGTCTATTTCTGACATCACTTACGGTGGTGATAACGGTGAGCTAGTTGATAACGGCGATGGTACGTTTACCTTCATGGCGAATGAAAACTTCAATGGTGAAATCGACATCGACTACAAGGTGTTTGATGGAACTGATGAAGTTGCAACGCATCTAGACCTAACGGTCGTACCAGTCAATGATGTGCCGGTTCCGGGTGAACCATTGCACACCCAAATGCTTGAAAACGGCTCCATGATCATCGAAGCGAAAGACCTATTGTCTGGTGCTACCGATGTTGATGGCGACATTCTTCATGTCGAAAACCTATTACTTGCAGACCAAACGCAAGGTACGTTAACGGATAACGGTGATAATACCTTTACCTTCGAACCTGCAGAAGACTTCTACGGTGAAGTGAATCTGACTTTCGATATCAGTGATGGCCAAGCAAGCGCACCAAGTACAGCAAGAGTTGACGTTGAAATTGTCAATGAAGGCCCAGAGGTTGGTGGTCCAATTGAAGCCGCTGTTGATGAAGATGGTTCAATCACTATCACTCAAGAGGATCTGTTAGCGAATGCAACCGATGTAGATGGCGATAACCTTGAAGCGGTTAACTTTGCGACCAACGATCCAAATGCGGTTGTTGTAGAAAACCCAGACGGTAGCTTCACTATTACACCAAGTGCAGATTTCTTTGGTGAGATTGAGTTTACTTATGATGTCACTGACGCGATCGAAACTGTTGCGGCTGACCTCAACCTAACCGTAAACCCTATCAACGATGCTCCAGACGTGCCTGACATGTCTTTCACTACGGAAGACGGTCAAGCGATTACCATTACCGAAGCTGAACTATTAGCACAAGCGACAGACATTGAAGGCGACGAACTGTCAGTTGTGAATGTGACGAGTGCAAGCGACACGGTAGAAGTCACAGACAATGGCGATGGAACATACACATTAACACCAGAGCAGGGCTTCTTCGGTAACGTTGACTTAGCGTTTGATGTGAGCGATGGCACTGATGTGGTTGCCGCAAACATCGACCTAAAAGTTGAGTTCGTCAACGATGCGCCAGAAGCGACGCCAATGGTGGCAGATGTCGACGAAGATGGTTCAATCCTCGTTACACAAGAAATGTTGTTGGAGAACGCGAGCGACCAAGATGGCGATGAGCTATTTGCTTCTTCGCTTGAAACCAATGATCCGAACGCCAGCATTGTAGACAATGGTGATGGCACGTACACAGTGACACCTTCTGAAAACTTCAACGGTGATATTGCATTCACTTATGAGGTGAGCGATGGTGAGCTGAGCACGTCTAATGATATGACATTGACCGTTAATCCGGTGAATGACATTCCAATTGTTGCTCCAGGCATGTACCACATTGAAGAAGATGGCAGCATCCTGTTCACTCAAGAAGATCTGTTGAGTGGTGCGATTGATATTGATGGCGATGACCTAAGCGTTACTAGCATCAATTACTCTGGCGATGAAGGCACAGTCACCGACAATGGTGACGGCACGTTCAGCTTCGTTCCTGAAGAGCACTTCAGTGGTGATCTGCAGTTCAGCTTTACGGTAACAGACGGTACGGATGAGGTTGAACAAGACCTTAACGTTCATATTGAAGCAGTCGCGGATGCGCCGGATCTTGTGATAACCGATGGCGACGGCGTTAACGTTGATGACCAAGCTATTTTGGTTGAGCCAGGCGGCATTGTTGAACTGAACATTGCGGCGGCACTTGTCGACCAAGACTTGTCTGAAACACTCACTGTTACAGTAGATGGTGTGCCAGAAGGTTCGGTTATTCAATACGATAACGAAGGCGTTCTGAATGACCAAGAGAACGGTATCACCAGTTACAACGACACTGAAATCACAGTAACGTTTGAAGGTGAGACGGCTGGCTACCAAAACGCTGCGGGTTACTACAAAGTAGACGAAGACGGCAACATCACAGGTGTTGAAGTTGTTTACGAAAACGCATCACAAGTTGGTGGTGGCGGCGACCTTGTTCCAGGGCAAGATCAATTCAGCTTCCAAGTCGAGGAAGGCGAAAGCTTTAACCTGTTCTTAATTCCAAACGGACATCAGCACAACGACTTTGATGCGATGCAAGACGGTCAGTACGAGTTCCGTGCTGAGGATGGTTCGCCTGCGAACATGGATACGGTTGATCCTCAACTTGTCTTTGTGGCTGCTGATGGAACCGAGACAGTGATTCAAGGCCAGAATGGTGACGCGATCTTCCATGGTGGTTCAAGCTCTCAGCTAAACCAAGATGGTATCGAACATACTCGCACGACGGTTAATGAAGACGGCGAGCTGGTTTACGGCTTTGAAGATTTGTATGGCGGCGGTGATGCTGACTACACAGATTTCAACTTCACAATCGATGTGGGTGAAGTGAACAGCCAAATCTACAGCGGTGAAGTAACGGTTGGCCCTGATGGTACGGTGAACTTACCGACAACGGCTATCGAAAATTCACTACAAATCCAGTTACCAGAAGACTTCAACGAACAGTTTGAAGTTCATGTAACGGCAACCGCAACAGAGCTATCGAATGATGATTCTGAAACGGTCTTTCAAACCATCTACATTAACGCGACAGGCGCGCACATTGAGCACGCACCTGAAGCGCTGCCTGTTGCAGCAACAGTAGAAGAAGATGGTTCTATCACCATTACGCAAGAAGACTTGTTAGCTAATGCTCGAGATCTCGATGGCGACCAGCTGACGGCTCTGAATTTAGCGACCGATGATGAGAGCGTTACGATTACCGATAACGGTGATGGTACGTACACATTAACGCCAGATGCTGATTTCAATGGCGATGTTAGCTTTACGTTTGATGTGTCTGATGGTGATGATGTTGTCTCTACCAACCTAGAGCTAACAGTTTCACCAGTGAACGATGGTCCAGAAGCACAAGACCAGGCATTCACAGTCGGCGAAGATGGCGTGTTAACCTTCAATGACCAAGACCTATTAACAGGTGCGACGGACATTGAAGGGGACGACCTAAGTGTTGAAGGTGTAACTTACACTGGCGCAGATGGTGTCCTAACCGACAATGGCGATGGCACATACAGCTTCGCGCCAAACGAAAACTTCAATGGCGATGTCAACTTCTCGTTCAATGTATCAGATGGAACCGATACGGTAACCGCTAACATTGATGTGAGCGTGACGCCAGAGAATGATCCTCCGGTTGCGGGTAGTACGTCTTACACGGTTCATGAAGACAACTCTATTACAATCAGTAACGAACAACTGCTAGCGAACTCTTCGGATATCGAAGGCGAAGTCGCAATTGATAACGTGACTTACAGTGGTAGCGACGGTGTTCTGGAAATCAACGGTGACGGTACATACACCTTCTCGCCAAACGAGAACTTTAATGGCGAAGTTAGCTTAGATGTTGTCGTGACGGATGAAGATGGCGCGACCGAAGCAACAACTGCGGGTATTACTGTCCTTGAGGTGAACGATCCGCCTGTTGCTGGCCCAACGTCATACACCATCGATGAAGATTCAGTACTGACTTTCAATGAGTCTCAAGTTCTGCTGAACGCTTCTGATATTGAAGGTGATGTTGAGCTTGTTGAGATCAACTACGATGGCCCAGACGGTATCTTCTCAATCAATGGTGACGGTACATGTAGCTTCGCTCCGAATGAAAACTTCAACGGCCAAGTGCAGTTGGATGTGACCATTCAAGATGAAGACGGCGCTCAAGTTGATACGTTTATTACGGTTGATGTATTACCAATCAACGACGTGCCAGTATCAGGCGACCTGGCATACAGTGTTGAGGAAGACGGTTCGATTACCTTGAGCCAAGAGCAGCTTCTTTCTCAAGCAAGCGATGTAGACGGAGACGACCTTACTGCTTCTAACTTGATTGTTGATGGAGACGCGACGGTTGTTGCTAACGATGACGGCAGCTTTACCATTACGCCAGATGCGAACTTCAATGGTGACATTGACCTAACGTTCGACATTAGCGACGGTACAGACACGCTCGTTGCGACGGCTGACCTAACCGTTAACCCAGTCAATGACCTTCCACAACCACAAGATCAAACGTTCAGCATTGGCGAAGACGGCATCTTGAACTTCACAGATGAAGACTTGCTAACAGGTGCTACCGATATCGATGGGGATGACCTATCGGTTGAAGGCGTGACTTACACAGGTGCCGACGGTGTTCTTACTGACAATGGCGACGGAAGCTACAGCTTTGCGCCAAACGAGAACTTCAATGGTGATGTGAACTTCAGTTTTGATGTGTCAGATGGCACGGATACGGTTCAAGCCAACATTGATGTCAGCGTGACACCAGAGAACGATCCACCGGTTGCAGGTAGCACGTCTTACACCGTTCATGAAGACAACTCAATTACCATCAGCGACGAACAGTTACTTGCTAACTCTTCTGACATTGAAGGTGATGTGGCAGTCGATAGCGTGACTTACACTGGCGCTGACGGTGTCTTTGAAGACAACGGTGACGGTACTTACACCTTCTCACCAAACGAAAACTTCAACGGCGAAGTTAGCCTTGATGTTGTCGTAACTGATGAAGAGGGCGCAACTGAAGCGACCACCGCGGGTATTACTGTACTTGAGGTGAACGATCCACCAATCGCAGGCTCAACCAGCTACTCAGTCAACGAGGACGAAGTTATCACCATCAGTTCAGAGCAACTGTTGGCAAACGCTTCTGATATCGAAGGTGAAGTGGCGATTGATAGCGTTAACTACACAGGTTCAGACGGTATCTTTACCGACAATGGTGACGGAACATTCAGCTTCGCACCTAACGCTAACTTCGATGGCGACGTAAGCCTTGATGTTGTCGTTACTGATGAAGAAGGCGCAACCGTAGCGACCAACGCAAGCATTGATGTTCTGCCTGTTAACGATGCTCCGGTATCGGGCGACTTGGCGTACAGCGTGGACGAAGATGGCTCAATTACCTTGAGCCAAGAGCAATTACTTGCTCAAGCGAGTGATGTTGATGGCGATGACTTAACAGCGGCTAACCTAACCGTTGGTGGTGATGCGACAGTTACAGCAAACGATGATGGTAGTTTCACTATCACGCCAGATGCTAACTTCAATGGCGACATTGATTTGAACTTCGACATTACCGATGGCGATGCGACGCTTCAAGCAACGGCTGATCTTACCGTTAACCCTGTCAATGACTTGCCAACAGTCGGTGAGCCACAGTTTGTGACTCAAGAAGACACCAGCTTTACCTTTACAGAAGAGCAACTGCTGCAAAATGCGGGCGACATTGATGGCGATAACCTATCGGTTGAAAATGTGGCTTCAGATAGCGGTACTTTGGTTGATAACGGCGACGGTACTTACACATTCGCACCGAATGAAAACTTCGACGGCAATGTGAACGTGACGTTCGACGTGAATGACGGTACAGCGACAGTACCAGCAGAAGCGACGATTGATGTTCAATCTGTGGTTGATATGCCAGAGCTGTCGATTGCTTCTGACCTAGTGATTGCTTCTGACAACTTCGAGTCTGGCTCAAACGGCTGGAATACCGGTACTGAAAGCTCACAAGGCTTCGAATCAGGTGACATGCTAGGTCGTATTGGTGGCACTGGTGGCGATGAAGCTGTCAGCAAAACTTACGACATTCCAAGTGATGTGAGCGAAGTTAATATCTCGTTCAGTTTCTACGAAATTGATTCTTGGGATGGTGAGTCATTCCAAATCTTTGTCGGCGGCGAAGAGCTTACTTCGTTAGATAACTCGGCGTTCCAAACTCAAGATGGCACTACAACGTTGTACGATTCAGCGGGCAATGAAGTCGGTGAAGTTGTTCACGGCGTGTCGCAAGGTGAAGGCTTCAGTGGTTGGAACGACCAAGCACATCAAATCAACCTAACGGTACCCGTTGAAGACGGCCAACTTGAGTTAGGCTTCGGTTCAACCTTGAACCAAGGTGTGAGTGACGAGGCGTTTGGTATCGACAACATCGAAATCACAGTGTCTGACGCGGATTACCAAATCATTGGTACTGAAGACACACCTGTACCACTTGATATTGATGCAGCTCTAACAGATACCGATGGCTCAGAAAACCTTGCTATCTTGATTGAAGACGTGCCAGAAGGCAGCTCGCTTTCTGCAGGTACCGATAACGGTGATGGCACTTGGTCATTGCAACCAGGCGAGCTAGAAGGGCTAGAGTTTATCCCTTCAGGTGACTTCAATGGTGATGTGGTTCTAACTGTGAATGCAACATCAACAGATGTTGATACCGGTACAACCGCAACAGCTACGCAAGACGTGACGATTCACATCTCACCTGCGAACGATGCTCCAGAAGTTGACGGTGATATTAGTGCCGTTACAGCCGAAGATAACAGCATCACGTTAACTCAAGAGCAGTTGCTAGAGCACGCTGTCGACATTGATGGTGATGACCTATCAGCAATCAACCTAACCACCAATGATGAAAATGCGACCGTTCAAATGAACGACGATGGCAGTTTCACCATTACACCGAGTGAAAACTTCAACGGTAATATCGAATTTAGTTACGATGTCACCGATGGAGAGGACATGGTCGCTGCTGGCCTAGACTTGACGGTAACACCTGTCAATGATGCGCCAGAGCCACAAGATCAAGCATTCACTATTGGTGAAGATGGGGTTCTTAACTTCACTGACGCAGACCTGTTAACGGGTGCAACGGATGTTGAAGGTGACGACCTAACAGTCGAAGGTGTGACATACACTGGTGCTGATGGTGTGCTTACTGACAATGGTGACGGAAGCTACAGCTTTGCGCCAAACGAGAACTTCAATGGTGATGTGAACTTCAGCTTTGATGTGTCAGATGGCACGGATACGGTTCAAGCCAACATTGATGTGAGCGTGACGCCTGAGAACGATCCACCAGTGGCGGGTAGCACGTCTTACACTGTGCATGAAGACAACTCAATCACGATCAGTAACGAACAGCTATTAGCCAACTCTTCAGATATTGAAGGTGAGGTTGCGATTGATAGCGTGACTTACACTGGCAGTGATGGTGTGTTCGAAGACAACGGTGACGGCACTTACACCTTCTCTCCAAACGAGAACTTCAATGGAGATGTGAGTTTAGCGGTTGTTGTTACCGATGAAGAAGGGGCAACAGAAGCGACTACCGCGGGAATCACTGTACTTGAGGTGAACGATCCGCCAATCGCAGGCTCAACCAGTTACTCAGTCAACGAAGATGAAGTTATCACCATCAGTGCAGAGCAACTGTTGGCGAACTCTTCTGATATTGAAGGTGAAGTGGCGATTGATAGTGTTACTTACACAGGCGCTGACGGTATCTTTACTGACAACGGCAACGGCACATTCAGCTTTGCACCGAACGCAAACTTCGATGGCGATGTTAGCCTCGATGTAGTGGTGACAGATGAAGACGGTGCGACAGTAGCCACCAGCGCAAGTATTGATGTTCTTCCAATTAATGATCCACCAGTATCGGGTGACTTGGCATACAGCATTGATGAAGATGGTTCGATTACTCTGACTCAAGAGCAGTTGCTATCTCAAGCATCTGATGTGGATGGCGATGACCTGACCGCAAGCAACCTAAGCGCAGGCGATAATGCAACTGTTGTTGATAATGGCGATGGCACCTTTACGGTAACGCCAGATGCTAACTTCAATGGCGATATCGACCTAAGCTTTGATATTTCAGACGGCACTGAGTCAATTGTGGCGAACGCCGATCTGACGGTAAACCCAGTCAATGACTTGCCAACGACATCTGATGTTTACGCGAACGTTGATGAAGATCATGTCATCACTATCACGCAGGAGCAGCTACTTGCGAATGCCGCTGATATTGAGGGCGATGACCTTGTCGCTTCCGACTTAACCTTAGTGGGCGACGATGCAACGATTGTCGACAATGGCGATGGCACGTTCTCAATCACTCCAAGCGAAAACTTCAATGGCTACATCGATGTTGCCTACAGCATCAGCGATGGCGACACACCAATTGCCGCTAACTTAGGCTTAACCGTTGACCCAGTTAACGACGCGCCAATTGTTTCTGCTGATGTGGCGATAACCATTGAAGAAGACGGTTCATACACCATTACTCAAGAAGAGCTCCTACAATTCGCGACTGACATCGAAGACGATGACATGACCGCAATTATCGGAGAGCAGGGCGATGAAACAACCGTAACCGGTACAGTGTTGGATGCTGAAACTGGCAATCCAATCGCAGGTGCGGATGTTACGCTAACCGACAACGCAGGTCATTCTTACACAGCGGTGACCGATCAATCTGGTAACTACTCTGTGAGCGGTCCAGTTGTTGACCAAGGTACCGTTACGATTGAACAAGAAGGCTCAATTACTAGCAGCTTCCTAGTTCCAGCAGGCGAAGATACCAATGGTGGCGTGACTGCAATATCTGAAGTCCTTGAAGAAACAGATATGCGTATCGTGGTCACATGGGGTGACAGTCCACGTGATATGGACAACCACCTATGGCTCTACGATACAGAGAATGGCAGTGAGCTAGACCATATTTACTATCGCGACATGAGCCATGATTTGGGTGAAGGTAATGTCGTTCAGCAAGATGTAGATGACACGAATGGCGGTGGTCCTGAAACCATCACTATTCCAAATTATCAAGATGCTGACATGCACTATTCAGTACACAACTACACCAGCAGAAGTTGGGATGTAGATGGTGTTGAAGATGTACAAGTTCAGGTGTTTGTAGGCGATACATTGGTTGAAACCTTTAGCCCTGATTTATCTGAAAGCCCATCGGGTGACCACTGGCATGTATTTGATATCGTGAACGGCGTTATTGTTCCAAGCCAAGATGTAGGCAGCGAGAATGCGTTTGATTTACCAACGGCAGAAGAAGCGCTCGCGAATGAAAACGGCATTGATATCTCTGAATTGCTAACCGGCGAGGAAGGTGATGATTCTGGTGAAACGGGTGGTAACGAACCAAGTGTTGGAGATGTTTCCATTGAGAACGCTCTTATCACTGACAATGGTGATGGTACTTACACCATTACACCGGAAGAGAACTTCAATGGTGAATTCTCGATTAGCTACAACGTAGACGATGGCAACGGTGGGGTTACTCCAGCGGAACTAGACGTGACTGTAACAGCAGTTAACGACCTTTCTGTAATTTACGACCACGACTACACCATTAATGAAGATGGTTCGTTGACCTTTACCGATGAACAGCTACTGACTGGTGCAACGGATATTGACGGCGATGATCTTTCTGTCGAGTCGGTTAACTACGAAGGTACAGACGGTGTGTTCACGGATAACGGCGACGGTACTTATACCTTTGCTCCAAACGAGAACTTCAATGGTAATGTCGACCTAACTTACGATGTGAGTGATGGTACAGATGTTGTATCGGCGAATATTGATGTTCAAGTGGTTCCAATCAACGACGTACCGGTAGCGGGTTCTACGACTTACAGTGTTGAAGAAGACGGCAGTATCACCCTAAGCGATGCACAACTTCTAGCGAATAGCTCGGATGTTGAAGGGGAAGTGTTTGTCAGCGATGTAAGCTACAGCGGCACTGATGGTGTATTCACTGATAATGGTGATGGTACTTACACCTTTGCTCCAAACGAAAACTTTAACGGTGACATCAGTCTTGATGTATCTGTTATGGATGAAGATGGCGCAACCGCTGAAACAACCGCAGGTATCGACGTCATTGCTGTTAATGACTTGCCGGTTGCAGGTTCAACGACCTACAGCGTTGACGAAGATAACGTGATTACCATCTCTGAAGCACAGCTTCTTGCGAACAGCTCAGACATTGAAGGTGATGTATCCGTTAGCGACGTTTCCTACTCAGGCGCAGACGGTATATTTACTGACAATGGTGATGGTACTTACAGCTTCGCACCAAATGAAAACTTCAACGGCAATGTCAGCCTAGATGTCACCGTTGCTGATGAAGAGGGTGCAACCGCTCAAACGACTGCGGGAATAGATGTTATCGCAGTCAACGACGCACCAGTATCGGGTGACTTGGCTTACTCTGTGGATGAAGATGGTTCAATCACGCTAAGCCAAGAGCAACTGCTTGCTCAAGCATCGGATGTGGACGGCGATGATCTTACCGCTGCCAACCTAACCGCGGGTGATAACGCGACCGTTACGGCAAACGATGATGGTTCATTTACCATTACCCCAGATGCTGACTTCAATGGCGATATTGACCTAAGCTTCGACCTTTCTGATGGTACTGAAACGGTTGTTGCAACGGCCGACCTTACTGTGAATCCAGTGAATGACATCGCAGTTGTAGAAGATGTCGCTTACACCATTGAAGAAGACGGTTCACTTACCTTTACAGACGAGCAACTGCTAGCGGGTGCTTCTGATATTGATGGTGATGAGCTGTCAGTTGCCGACGTGTCTTACACTGGCGCAGAGGGTGTGTTCACCGACAATGGCGATGGCACTTACACCTTTGCACCAAACGAGAACTTCAATGGTGACGTAAGTCTGGACTTCTCAGTATCTGATGGTACAGAGACGGTTGACGCAAATATCGACGTAACGGTAACAGACGTTAACGATGCACCAGTGGCAGGCGCAACGTCTTACCAAATGAACGAAGATGGCACCATCACATTGAGCCCTGAGCAGTTGATTGCTAATAGCTCCGATGTGGACGGTGAAGTGTCGCTTGATAGCGTGAGCTACTCAGGTGCAGACGGTATCTTGGTTCAAAATGAAGATGGTTCGGTAACGTTCGCACCAAACGAAAACTTTAACGGCGACATCAACCTTGATGTGACGGTTATTGATGACGACGGTGCAACGGCTCAGACTACCGCTGGTATTGAAGTTGTTGCAGTTAACGACGCACCAGTGGCCGGAAACGTCGCTTACTCGGTTGATGAAGATGGTTCAATTACGCTATCTCAAGAGCAGTTGCTGGCTAACGCATCCGATGTTGATGGTGATGCACTGACCGCAAGCAACCTATCCGCAGGTGACAATGCGACCGTAACAGCGAACGACGATGGTTCATTTACAATCACTCCGGATGCTGATTTCAACGGTGACATTGACCTAAACTTCGATGTGTCAGATGGCCTTGAAACTGTTCAAGCTGGCGTCGACCTAACCGTTAACCCAGTCAATGACCTACCGACAGCCGCAGACCAAAGCTTCACCGTTGAGGAAGATGGAACGCTAATCTTCACTGACGCTGACCTATTAGCAGGCGCTGCGGATATTGATGGTGATGACCTGTCTATCGCTGACGTGTCTTACACGGGCGCAGAGGGTGTGTTCACTGACAACGGTGACGGCACTTATAGCTTTGCTCCGAACGAGAACTTCAATGGCGATGTAAATCTTGGCTTCACAGTGACTGATGGCACTGAGACAGTAGATGCCAATATTGGTGTGACGGTAACGGATGTTAACGATGCGCCAGTAGCGGGTTCTACGTCTTACCAAATGAACGAAGATGGCACGATTACTATTAGTCCTGAGCAGTTGATTGCTAATAGCTCTGACGTTGATGGTGAAGTGTCGCTTGAAAGCGTGACTTACTCAGGCTCTGACGGCACCTTGGTTCAAAACGATAACGGGTCTGTGACCTTCACGCCAAACGAGAACTTTAATGGTGATATCAGCCTAGATGTGGTCGTGACCGATGATGACGGTGCGACTGCTACAACAACGGCAGGAATCGAAGTTCTGGCTGTGAACGATGGACCTGAGTCGGAGGATGTGAAACTAACCACAGCCGAAGACAGCACCATTCTTATCACACAAGACATGTTGTTAGCTCAAGCTACCGACATCGATAACACCGCAGACGAGCTGTCGGCTTCTGGTCTACAAATCGACCCTAGCTTGGGTGAGTTGCTAGATAACGAAGATGGTACTTGGTCATTTGCACCAAACGAAAACTTCAATGGCGATGTGCCAATGACGTTTAACGTTAGCGATGGCCAAGAGACAATTTCAGTCGACGGCAACATCGATGTTACGCCAGTGAATGATGCACCTGAAGCGCCAATGATTGAGATGCAAGGCGAAGAAGATGTGGTCATGGTGATTGACCCGGCTTACATCGCGGATCAAGTGACAGACCTTGATGGCGACGAGATCAGCATTGAGAGCATCACAGTTCGAGCTCCAGCGAACGCGACCTTAACTCAGCAACCAGACGGCATGTATCACTTAGTGACTACTCAAGACTTCAATGGCTTAGTAGAACTCGGTTATCAAGCGACTGACGGTGAAGAAGTGGTTGATGGCTCGCTGAATGTGGATGTCATTCCGGTTAACGACGCACCATTCAACGTCGGCAACGCAATGATGACCACCAACGAAGATGGCGCGTTCACCTTCGATGCTGGCGACTTGATGAACTTGTTCGGTGACATTGATACCGCAGACCTTGTTGTTTCTCGCATTATCACCGCAGACGGTGAAGATGGCGGAGAAGTTACAGACAACGGTGATGGTACTTGGACATTCACACCAACAGGCGACTTTGCGGGTGTTTCTGACCTACAAGTTGTCGTGAGTGACGGTGAGTTCGAAACGGTTCTCGATGTTCCTGTGTACGTACGTCCTGTCGCAGATGGCGCGGTTATTTCAACTGACCATGACGGTCCATTAGTCTTCGGCGAAGATGAAACGGGTCACTTGGGACTGAACGTTGGCCTAGTCGATGATTCAGAAACACTAAGTAACTTGGTGATGACAGGTTTCCCTGTTGGATTCGAGGTAACAGATGGTGTGAATACCGTGATGATCACCGAGCCGGGTCAATACATCGACCTGTTCGACTGGGATATCTCAAACATTCAAATGACGCCTCCTGAAGACTTCCATGGTGAGTTCTTCGTAACGGTTAGCGCAACAACGGTTGATTACGGAGATGAGCCGGAAGCGTTTGAAGATGGCATCGATTCTGGTGATTTCGAAACCGTAGCGGGTGATTCCATCATCCTAACGGCGGACGACCTAATCGGTTTGGCTGAGAATGTGGATGCTGACAGTGATGATGAAGTGAAACTGGTTCATCTTGCCGACCGCAGCCAAGGTGAGATTGTCGATAATGGCGATGGCACTTGGACCTTCACACCAGCACCAGGCTTCACTGGCGAAGCAGATATAGCTTACGTGGTTGATAAAGATGGCGTGCTTCATGATGAGCAAACTGGCGTGGTCGTGAAAGAAGGCGACTCGCAAGAGAATGCAGCACCAGAAGTTAACAGCATCACAACGACGGAAATCGCAGCGGATGCAACCTTGTCGTTCACTGATGAAGACATGTTAGCGAATCTGAGCGATGCAGAAGGCGACAGCTTGAGCATTGAGTCAGTAAGCTTGATGGAAGGTCAGGGCGTAATTGAGAGCGATAACCAAGGTAACTATCAATTCACTCCTGCTGAAGACTACACCGGCGATGTTCAAGTTGGGTTTATAGCGACCGATGGCGAAAATCGCATCGAAAGCTTCTTCAATGTGGATATCCAAAGTGGCGATGAAGCAGCGGCGAGCGAAGGTTATACCTTAGCTGATGATGGTTCACTAACTATCACGGATGCACAGCTGGTGGATGAGTTAGGCGTCAGTGATTCTGCACAAGTTGTTGATGTTGCAGACGCGAACGATGCTGGCTTCTTTGCCGAATCAGGTGAAGGTGAGTGGACTTACTGGCCGAACGAAGACTTCGATGGCAATTTAGCGATGAATGTTGAAGTTAACGACGGCGGTGAAGTATCAAGTCACAGCTTAAGCATCCAAGTTGAAGATGATTCAGTACAAAGTGATGAACCACAAGTCCAAGCTGCTCAAGCAACAGAAGAGCAACAAGTGGAAGTGGCTCAACAAGCTGATGACCAAGCTCAAGATGCTGAAACTGAAGACAGCGCAGCAGATGTAACTGCGGCGCCGGGCGATACTATCTCTATCTCGATTCCAGATGAGGTGAGTGGTAACGAATCGGTTGATTACGCTGATATGTCTGGCTTACCTGAGGGCGCTACTGTGAGCAACGCACTGGATAACGGTGATGGTAGCTTCACAATCAGTGGCAACCTAGAGCAGCCTGTATCCGTTGAACTTCCAGAAGGTTATGAAGGTACTAGCGAGATCCAATTCCAAGGTTACGACGAATTGGGTAGCTCAATAGACGGTGCTAGCGGTTCTGTTGAAGTTGAGGTCGATGATCAATACACCATGCAAGGCTCTACGCAAGAACAGCAACCGGACATGGCAGGTATGGAATCTGGTGGCAGCGACTGGACAAGTGCGGGAGGTCAAGACCAAGGTGTCGACTTCACGGACGACTCTGGAAGTTTCGATTCAGATTCTCAAACTGGAACCGATCAAGGCAACGACTTCGACCAAAGCTCGATTTAATCGAGAGGGCTTAGTTTTAGTCTAAACCGACAAGCAGATAGGGCAGCGTAAAGTTGCCCTCATTAAAGCCATGTAGAGTTATTGATACATGGCTTTTTTTTATTTATTTTTTTGTTTCGCTAAATAAACTTGAGAACAGGTAAATATGTCCTTAATTATTAGAAGGGTCCGTTAGACAGGAGGGACGACATGTATCGTTATGTCAGTTCACCGCAAGCGTCGAAGTACATAGTGCCACCGCCTCAACATCGAGAGTTGTCGAGTGTGGATGTGCCTGAGTCTGAATTAGAGATGCGAGAAATATTGAATAATTGGTTTGCTGATGGTTTAGCGCCCATTATTGAAAGTGACGATGACTACATCTCTGCGAGCGATCACGTTCGATTTGAAAAGCTTAGCCGCACCGTTGGGATGTTGTTGAGAAACAAAGATTATTATTTTGCGGCTAAACGGATTTTATCAGTGTGGGAACAAGATTGTCTTGAAACCACTTATATCAATTATCTCATTTTGCGCAGTGAGCGAGTCATTTCTTTAAGGTAAGTTAATGGTGTGGCATTTTTCATTAGGCATTAGGCATTAGGCATTAGCGACTTAGGGTTCGTGTGCTTACGATCTTTTAATTTTTCTAACGAATCAGCAAACAAAAAGGGCAAGCTTGGAGGCTCACCCTAAAGGTCTTTGTTTTGGCTTAACGTTATTTTCAATTAATTCTCAACTGGGTTACGACTTACACCCAACCATCAAATTTGAGTCGTTTTTGAATTCTTTCGACCGCTTCTTTCTGCATTTGTCTAACACGTTCATTAGAAACATTCACATCCAACATTTGTCCGACCTCAGACAGCGTTTTCACCTTGTTATCAAAGAAACCAAAACGGTGGATGAGCACCTTTTGTAATTTTGGAGGAAGTGTATAGATGATTTGTTCTAGAGCTTGGGTAAAGGATTGATCCTCACAATCTTGTTGAGGGTCTGGGATATATTCACTTTCGCATTGATCAAGCACCATAGGCGCATGGCTAGTTCCAACCGTTGTCGTCACGTCAATAAACCCGCTTAACGCCACCAGTTGATCGACGCGTTCGGCCTTTACACCTGAACTGTCTGATAGCTCAGAAATTGAAACCTCTTTACTCATTTTTTTGCTTGCATCGAGCTTTTTTGAGGCGAGGCTGTTTATTTCTTTACACACGTGGGCTGGCAATCGAACGGTTCGACCCGTGTTCATGAGTGCGGCTTCAATGTTTTCGCGGATCCACCAAACAGCATAGGTTGAAAAACGATAGCCTGGTTCTGGATCGTATTTGTCGATGGCCTTAATCAAGCCAATGTTGCCTTCCTCGATCAGGTCGAGCAGGGTGAAATTATTACCTTTACGTTTTAGGTAACTCTTTGCGATTTTCACAACAAGGCGCAGGTTTGATTCGATCATTACATCACGCGCTTTTTTCTCACCCGCGCGATTCAATTTTGCGTAATACACCTCATCTTCACGCGACAGCAGATCAATGCCAACAATATCTTTCAGATAATGAGCATAAGGGTCTGCACTGGTAGAAAATGATTCGGTAATGGGTGTTTCATCCGTGAGCCCCTGAAACGCAGCAAAACTATCGTTGTTCATTTCCTTGTCCTTATCTAGCCGACTGAACGTTTTAGTTTTTTTTATTATGCCACCAAGTGATTAACGCTTGGTTTCATTAGAGTGTAGATAACAATTTCTTCTTTACCAATAAATAAAATGCAATTTCGTATGTTTATGTCACAAAAAGATCTACAAATATTTAACTATTTTGCATCTCATCAAGTGTGTTGGTTTTTCGTTTAAAACATTAAGACGGATAGTTTATAAAGCATCTGTTATACATCGGTTTATCTAGATAAATGACGTGAATTTATAGGTGTGGGTTAGAACTATAATTGAGAGGAGAAATGATGAGAAAAATGTTAAGAGTCGAGGTTCAATGTTTCCAAGCACCTCAACTCTTTTAGCTGTGTCGGCTGTTAAGTATCGCCATGCACGTTTTAATTCTATCGACTAATAAGTGCTAAGAACCTCATCGATTTGCTGATTAATGATCTTCATTTCGCTGTAGATAACCGAAAGATCATCATCTTGCGGCGCAAGCTTATTGAGTGTGTTTTGTTCTACTCTTTCCAATGCAACTGTGGCCGTTTCTTCACCAAAGCTGGCTAAAATGCCTTTTAAGGTGTGCACGGTAAAATGAAGCTTGCCCCAATCTTGTTGTTGAACCAACTCTTCGATCTCTTGTAGCGAATTGCCATGGTCTTCTTGATATGTAGACAAAACGGCGTAAATGACGTCTCTGTCATTGTCTAAATAGGCGTTTAAAGCATCAAAGTCTAGCATGTGGACTCCTGTCGGCTGAATGTTGAAAATGGGCTAGGCGGCTTAGTGGAAAAACCATACCTTGATGAATCACTAATCCATTGATTCCATTTTGGAGGAAGTTCTAACTGTAAGATTTCTTCTAGATAGTCGTCGCTAAGTTTCTCATCTATATGAGCTTTATTGACGGCGTATATATAGTCAAGTTTGGCGGCAACTGAATATGGGTAACTGTGAATGTAGTCCTTTATTTCTTGGATCGAACCCAAATTTTCAATGTTTATACACGTTGAAGGGTCGACATTTTTGGACTCAAGTTGGTGATTTATGGCTTCTCCACGAGATTTGAGACATCCCACTGTTAAATGATAAAGAGAGTACTCACCAAAGTGGGCGAGCATGGGTAATAACTGAGTGAGCAAATAAGTCGGTTGGCTGTGGAAATTGTTCGCTAACAGTGTCGAAGCTCTAATCACTTTTTTGTGGGCAATCTGAGGGCTATTTTCGATGAGCAATATGCTGCTCTGAAATAGGGCAAGGCTGGCCAAAACTTGCTGCTGTTGTTTTACCGGAAGTTTCAGGTTTACCAACTCGGTGAATTGGTTGGCGTGCTCAAGCAAAATACGTTTGTACTTTAGTTGCGTCTCGCGCTGATACGTTGCTTTTAAGGAATTAAAGTGCGCACCAATGGAATGGATGACATCAATGTCAGCAGCTGAAATGTGGGTTGCATACATCTCACCTAACTTTATGATCATATGTGTGTTATCTGCGTTCTCAGCTAAGTCGATGGCCCTGATTGCACGATGGCTGATGCTGGGAGTCATCTCAAATGCACGAATCGCTAATTTAAGAGCAGGCAGCAGCATTTTATGTTTTTCATAGATACAGCTTAAGCAGTCAATCACGCTCAATGAGAGTGGCTGTGCTATTAGAAAATTGTGGAGCTTATCTATGGCTAAATTTGGCTTGCCTAAGCTGTCGAGAATCAGCGCCTCAGCCACCAATTTGGTTGGGTGCATGTTGGTTTTGGAGTTGTTAATGACGCTAGAGAGTAACTGCCATTTCTTACCTGCAATTAAATGTTCAATCAATGTCGCTTCGAACTGAACGCTAGTACCATTAGGGGAGATCGCCAAAGCTTGAGCTAATCTCTCTTGACTGGCAATGGGATACAAATCATTCAGTTGGGTGAGTTTCTTTGAAACGGACACGGCACTTTGGATCTTTTTACCCAACGTTTGAGTATTAATCGGTTTAGAAACGAAGTGGTGTGCTTCACCTGAAAGGGCGGTTAATACTGTTTCCTGACGCATATCCCCAGAGAGCAAGATTGTCGCCACAGTATGATCGATGAGGCGGTTTCGATACAGAATGCCCAACAGCTCAAAGCCAGTAAAAGACTGTTCTAAGTGGTAGTCAATGAGGAGTACATGAAAAGAGTGTGTCTCGACCGCTTTAATGGCTTTTCGATAGTCGGTCGCAATAAAAATACAGTCGCGCGAAACTCCCAAACTAGCCAGTTGCTGCTTAATAAGTATTGTTGCGCTTTTAGAGTCGTCGACGATCAAAATTCGAAGGTCTGTTGGTAAGGTCAAATCCATTTTCCTTAATACCAAATGTTATTTTTTAATTTAGGTGTCAAGTTGCACATTGTCAAGGTGCCTATATCACATACAAACACTCAATAAACTATTGGTAATTAAAGAGTATTAGATAACATTTATGAAAGCCTTCAAACGCAGGTGACTTTTACCTGATTTTAGTGGGGTTATACGTGTTTTAGAAATAAAAAAGAGGCAAGCCGATAAGCTCACCTCTCTGTTTTATTGTTCGAGTTTTTATTCGAAATGTTGTTCTTTGCTTGAAGTTTTATTTACCGAAACTCTAACGTTAATCACGCATGTTTAGAATCAATACTGCCGCTAGAGCCAAGAACGCCGTCATCATTAAGAACACATCGTTGTAAGCCATGATGGCTGCGTCACGTTGCATTGTGCCGAGCAAACTTGCTTGTGCTTGTTGCATCGCAGTTGCGGCATCACTTCCTGACTGAATGAAAAACGCTTGTTGTTGCTGAAGCGTCTGCCAACCAAGTTGACTCACTGAAGGTAGCGACTCCTTGATGTGTGCTAAGTGCTCACGGGTTTTGTTATCCAATAGCGTAGCGATAATCGCGATGCTGAAAGCGCCCCCTAAGTTCCGCATTACGTTGGTTAACGTTGATGCGTCTGGCGTGTCCATTTTGCTGATGTTCTTCATGGCAACCAAAGACAGCGGAACCATGATGAACGGACTACCAATAGCACGCAGAACCATAGATAAAATCAGCTGATGCCCGCCAAAATCGATTGTCATGTGTGTATTTACGTAACAACTAAAACCGAACATCGCGAAGCCAAAGGTAACCAAGTACTTAGGCTTAATGATCTGTGTTAGCTTTGGCACAATTGGGAATATCAGAAGCTGTGGGAAACCCATCCACATTAGCACTTCACCAATTTCCATCGCGTTATATTGCTGAATTTGAGTGAGATACATCGGTAGAACATAGATAGAGCCGAGCAATGCCATTCCTAGAATCAAATAGGCGATACAAGACATCGCAAATTGCCCACCCCGCAATAGCCGCAGGTTAACCAATGGCTTCTTGTGTTGGAGTTCGTTTATCACGAAGTAAACCAAACTCACCGCCGACACGATACTCAAGCCAATAATAAAGCTCGAACTGAACCACTCTTCACGGTTACCTTCTTCTAACACCACTTCCAAACAACCTAGCCCTAATGCCATGGTGGCGATACCAAACCAATCGGCTTTTTTCAGCGTGCCAAGGTCGAGTTTTTCATCGTCCAAGCCATATCGGATCATGGTGATCACAAGCAAAGCTGGCGGAATATTGATGTAGAAAATATAGTGCCACGAGAAGTTCTCCGTCAGCCAGCCACCAAAGGTAGGGCCAATCGATGGAGCAAAGGTCGCGGTTACACCAAACAGTGCCATACCCACAGCACGCTTGTTGACCGGCAATAACTGAATCACCAGCGAGAAAGCAAGCGGGATTAGAGCACCACCACTGAAGCCTTGCATCGCGCGGAAAACGATCATCGAGGTCATGTTCCAAGAGAACGAACACAACAAAGATGAAATGGTGAAAATGGCTGTCGTCCACGTGATATAACGGCGTTTACCGAGCGCTTTAGAAAGCCAACCACTGAGTGGGATAGCGATCATCTCTGCGACTAGGTAAGACGTAGAGATCCACGAGCTTTCATCCAAGGTGGCTGATAGCGCACCTTGAATATCTTTGAGAGACGAGTTGGTGATCTGAATATCCAAGATCGCCATAAACGCGCCAATCAAGCCGCCAAATAGGGCGATCCAATGGCGTCTCGAAACCTCGTCATCATCATTTGTTTGGGTGACAACACCAGCGTTACTCATGGTCTAGCCTCGTTTATCGATGGTCGCTACCACAGACAAACCAGGAAGCAGTCGACCTTTCAACTCTTGCTGATCTGGAATAGTAATTTTAACCGGTACACGTTGAACGATTTTAGTGAAGTTACCGGTCGCGTTTTCTGGTGGTAGGAGCGCAAATTTAGCGCCAGTCGCAGGGGAGAAACTGTCTACCACACCTTCAAGAGGCTGCCCCGGGAACGCATCCAGCTCTACTTCAACCGTCTGACCTTTGTGAATACCACTTAGCTGTGTCTCTTTGAAGTTGGCTTCAATCCACACTTGGTTGTTTGGTACCAAGCTCATCAGTGGTGCGCCTGCTTGAATCAGCAAGCCTTCACGTACGCTGCGTTTACCAATCACGCCATCTGCTGGCGCGTAAATTTTGGTGTAATCAAGGTTAAGCTGTGCTTGATCTCTCTGGGCTTGAGCTTCGGTCACGGATGCATTTGCTTGCTCAATCTCACTAGCGATAACGGTTAATTGGTCATTGGTTGCAACGAGGTTTGCTTTTGCTTCTTCTAAATCTGCCTGAGTTACTTTTTGTTGTGCAACCATGCTATCGACTTCATCTTGAGACGCGTAGTTACGCTTTAGTAAGCTACGAGAACGTACCACTTGTTGAATCGCGCGTTCGTATTCAGCTTGTGCAGAATCAACGCGGCTTTCTGCTTGATTGATCTTGCTACGTTGTAACGTTTGTTGTGCCACTAGATTTTTGACGTCTGATTGCATGACGCTTAAATGGGCGTTTGCTTGAGCGAGTGCTGACTGGTAATCACGGTCATCGATTTGAACCAGCAAATCACCTTCTTTAACCGATTGGTTATCACTCACATAAGACTTAACAATATAGCCAGAGACCTTAGGGCTAATATTCGTGATGTCGCCTTGTAGGTAGGCATTGTCGGTAGATTCAAAGTACTGGCCATATCCGTACCAGTATCCAGCACCGGCTAAACCCAATGACAGCATGATCGCAGTAGCAATAAGCGGAGCTTTTTTACGTTTTTTTGTGCTTACTGTTTGCGAAGCGTTGTTGTTCTCTGTCATTTTTTCTTTCTCATTTTGTTTTTATTTAGATGTAACGAATTGTAAATGAATTCGATTGATTGATAAGATAGGAAAAAAGGGAAACACTGTTGCAAAAATCTAACTAATGGCGCTTTGGGAGAAGTACGATGGACTTAAATGCTGTGACTGTTTTTACACAAGTTGTTGATTGTGGGAGTTTCACGCACGCAGCTGAAGCATTGAACATGACCAAGTCGACCGTCAGCCGAAAGCTAGACGAGCTGGAACAGCATCTAGGTGTGAGGTTGATCACTCGTTCGACACGAAGTTTAGTCTTAACGCCAGAGGGTGAGCGCTTTTATCAGTCGAGCATGCAGATGCAAGAGATCATGAACCAAGCTGAGCTAGAGGTTTCAGCCAATCAGGATTTGATCCGAGGGCAGTTGAATGTTGTGTTGCCTGTCGAATTGGGGCATCAAGTATTAGCCAAATACATCCACAGCTTCCTAAAAGAGCACCCAAACGTGACTTTGAACTTAGAACTGTCGAATCGAGAAGTCGACATCATTGCGGAGGGTATCGATCTTTACGCACAAATTGGTGAGCTAGTGGACTCGAGCTTGGTTTCTCGCTACCTCACAACATCAAAGCGTGTATTGGCAGCCAGCCCTGAGTATTTAGAGCAGTTCGATGACGTCTCTTCACCCGATGATCTTGAACCGCCATTCAGAATGATTGAGGTGGTGAACAAGGCCGCGCGTCTACCCAAGTGGCATTTACAATTAGAAGGCGGAGAGTCGATTTTGATCGATCTGCCGTGTCAGTTGCGGGTGAATACCATCACGGCATGCCTAACAGCGTGTGTGGATGGGCTCGGCTTGGCGGTGCTTCCTGAATTCATTTGTCGTGAGCACTTCAAGACAGGCAAGTTGATTCGTTTGCTACCTGAATATGAGATGCCGGAAGTTTCAGTAAGCCTAGTGTATGCAGACAGGCAGTTGATGCCGAAACGTAAGAAGGTCTTTATCGACTATCTACTGACTGCTTTTCAAAATAGAGCCAATCAAATAACGAAATAAAGGCATATTGTATTGGGAGCAACAGAAGGAATCGGCTGCCTAACTGTTGATTAGTTGTAATTCATTGACAATGACCAATAACATTGAAAAGAGAAAAACGAACTTGTTAACAAGTTCGTTTTTTTCTGATTGCTAATGTAGTTGTAGGCTAAGTACCGAACTAGCTCTTTTTCTCTGTGTACTCTAGCTTGTAGAAGTGAGCTTCACTTTGTCCATTTGTAAATTGGTTGTATACGCCAGCTTTGAAGTAGCTTAATAGGTGACGCCAGTAGTCAATATCCTGCTCAACTTTACGTTCACCGTTTACGTCAACAATAAGTTTCTTATCACCCACGATTAAATCAAATGCTGTTGGTTTGCCTTGTGGTGCTTTGCCTAAATCATACTGAGAATATGCTACGTCTGATTTGCATATTTCCTTGTCTTGGTTTTTCTTGCCGAACGATCCTTTACAAATTACAGCGTTGTTTTTAATGATTGCCCAGAAATGCCCTTCAATACCATTATTGTCACGTTTCCATACAACACGAAGCAAAGGGTGAGGGACATTGTGAGTACCAAGATCATCTAAGCCTTTGTTATGTACTTGTAGGAATGTAATCTCGTCTTGCTTAGAGTCTGAGTTCTTCATCGACTCTTCAGGTTTTATGATCTCCACCTCCGAACTTAATGTGTATGTTTCATTTGTTAAGTCTGTGCGGAAGTTTTCCTGAACGCGTAGCTCGTTGCGCAGGTGGTCATTCTTCATGGTAAAGACTAGCGCTTCACTTTCTTTGTCGACATAGAAGTTGTTGTTCACAATGCCGTCGTAGTTATTATCGAGCGCAAAATAGTCTTTGTTGCCTTTCTTTCCGTTTGGATCTGAAATTTGAAGTTCAGAAACTGACAAAACATTTTGGTATTGAGAGTAATTAGAAGGTTCGCCTAAAGCTCCTTCTGGATTCGAAAACTGAACATTAGCGATTGCCGAAGAAGAAAAGGCAAGAAGGGCACAGCAAGTGAGTAGGGTCTTTTTCATCAAAAATATCTCTTTTGTATTATTATCATTCAATATAAGCATTGATATCACTTTTGAGATTTATGTGAAAACATCTGTGTTTGAAATTGTGGTCGGCACCCAATTTTCTTGTACAAAAATAGAGAGAATTAGGTGTCGATTGGGATTGGTACCTGAGTGTCAAAGGTGTGGATTTTTGCTCGTTAACAACACTACCTGCTAACCCGTAATAGTGAATAAGGTGAGGCTTAAAAACGGCACGTTCAAACTAGTTAGGCTCTGATTTCCACTCTAACGTTTGTCCGTTGCTCAATACGGCTTTTATAGCGCTCGGCGAGACTTTAAGGCCTCTCTGATGAAAGGTTTGATCTGAAAAATTGGCAATGATCTTACTTCCGTCACTGAACTCAGTTTGTTGAACATCGCCGCTCTTATCTAACCATTCGGAATCGACTAACTGTTTATCCCATAACTGTTCGTGCATTGGTTCAAAGCCATCTTGATAGTGTTTGAGTGCTTTGATTCTCTGGCTTGAACTTGATAAAGCTTCATCTCTGGTCAAGTGAACCATCGGTGGTGTGTTGTATAGCATGGCGGTTAAGTCACGTTCTGCTTGTACATTAGTGAACTTGAGGCTGTCTGAATGCCAATGGTGCGTATTGATCACTTCATCATGGAAAACGGCTTGGTAAAGCGGAATTCGATATTTTGGCGAAAACAGTAGCGACTTGTAGAGCTCTTTAACCTCGGCGGGTTTAAAGAAGAAGTCAGGCTTGTGGTCTGGGTACCAACGACCTAAGTAATAGGGAGATCGGCGATTCTCTTTCATGTCTTTATCTGTCCAACCAAAACCAACCGTTTCTAAGCCGTGCGCAAACGCGATGCCTTTTGTTGTTAGGCTGTTGCCGTCTTCAGAGCCTAATACTAACGATGGTTGCTCGCTAAGCCACTGCATTCGGTTATTGAAGGCAGAAAGTATATCCGACTCACTGGTGTTATCGCGGTAGTCCTCACGTGCCATTGCCGTCGCATCAACATCTAAGAACAAGCTGTTGAAGTTGCCGAATCTCATAATGTCTTGAGCGCGTTGTTTTACGTATTCTAAATGGCAATTCGGGTTTAAGTAAAAGCCGTTTCCACGAAATCCTTTTTTCAAACTCCCATCCGCTAGTTCAATGGCACAACTTTGACGCATTGGCTCTGGTAATTGAGCGGTTAGCCAGTTGTCATTGAGCTTCTCAGGAATGGCTGTGTTGTAGGAATCGTAAGTACCGACTAGATATCCGAACTGTTTTGCCATAGCCACGGCGTTAGGTTGATAGAATGCTGGCATCCAATTATCGAATCCTAGCCACAGTTTGTTTAAGCCTGCCTTATTTAGGTTGGTGACCATGTCTGAAGACAACGCTTGTCCCCAAGTGTCTGACGAGTTTAGGTAAGGGGAAGCGTGCTCTAGCAACCAGTTCTTCTTATTCTGCGCTGCCACGTATTGAGCTTTAATCGTGTTGTTTTCGAGTGTCGGATTACCAACAGGATATAACACCTGCAATGACTGGCTAATAGAGTCCAACAATAGTTGTTTGTGATACTGACTGAACCAATCTTTACCCTTAGACAGTGACGACAGCTCTCTTTTCGCTTCCGCAGAAATGCTGAGTTTAGACCTCTCTAGATACCAAGCTTTCAATCCCCACCAGTTACTCACATCTTGGACGCTTAATGGATCTTTACCAAACAAATAAACGTGGCTCGCGCCGATCAACTTACTCACATCTGGATTGCGCTTTTGCTTTGCTACAAGTGTTTCAGACTGGTCATTATTGATGCGCGAATCTCGGTATTGTTTGGCACCATCTAACCACGAGTCTCCGAGGGTGATACGAACAATAAAAGGTTGTGACTGATTGAGCATCGTAAATTGGTGTGATGCCTTCATATCAATTTTGGTTTTTGAATGAGATGAGCTATCAGAGGATGCATCTGAAAAGAGCAGTTGATTGTTGGTTGCATTAATCATCTGATAGCTAATGAAGTGGTCGTTCTGTTGTGCTGTCCAAAAAGGCATCTTTAGGTCTTGAGTGGTGTTGCTTCCAGAATGGTTGTCGACTAGATAACTACCCCAAAGCTTGTTATCTGTAGGTACACGCATGCCTTCGCTAAAAGGAAGAAATAGGGTCTGAGTTTGTTGTTCTGCAAGATCGAACCACGCCAACTCTACGGGCTGGTTACGTTTCACTTGTATATTTGAAGGGAAGCTGAACTGAAAAGTGAGTTGATCTTGATTTAGTTCTACCTCAATGTTTATCCCACTAGGTACTAAGGTCCAAGTTGCGGTCTTTGCTGAGTTAGTTTTATCGGAAAGACCAATGACTAGATTCGTCACTTTCTGTGGTTGGTTATCAACGGTGAGAGCGCCGCTGTTAACGCTTAAGCCGTTCCAATCTATCTCTAAAGTATTCGAT
The DNA here is from genome assembly GCF_041467515.1 of Vibrio sp. 10N.247.311.12. Taxonomy (NCBI): domain Bacteria; kingdom Pseudomonadati; phylum Pseudomonadota; class Gammaproteobacteria; order Vibrionales; family Vibrionaceae; genus Vibrio; species Vibrio sp. 10N.247.311.12. Next base: position 75,146 of record NZ_JBFSUV010000005.1, on the reverse strand, counting down.
GAAATAGAGACTGTATTGTTGGTAGTAGTGTTAGTGCTGACGCTGCTATTACTGGTTAGCGTTATTTGGCTCGCTTGTGTATTGGATGAAAACAGACAAGCTGTTGTTAAAGCTACAATGGCACAAGTAGAAAGATTGAGAGGGTGACGTACGCTGAGCATATCTAGATTCCGTAAAGGGTAACTACGGTTATTACACCCAAGTAGCGCTAGTGCTTTGTCACCTATATGTCTCTATTTTCTGCATTACCTAGTTTCTAATCTTCTTCTGAAAGCACTCCATTAGAAAGGCACCGCGACACGCTGTACATATTGGACTTCAATCGCGCCTTGGTATTCAAACATTTCAACCGAGGCACTCAAATGTTTGGCATTAGTCCCTAGCGGGCTTTCTGTGGGAACGGGTGCTTGCGCTGTCTTGATTGGCACTTTGTAGCCTAACAGGTTGTAGTTCTCATCGAACCATTGCCAACTCACATTGGCGTTAGGGCAATTGTCGATCACCTTCGGTGGCGTGATCACGATATGTGGTTCGCTGAGTTTACTTTCGAGTGTTAACCATCGCTTGCTGTTGTCTAAAGCGACAACAATAGGATAGTGGTTTGAACCTATCTTTAGTTGATAAACACCAGATTCGGGTTTGATAAACATTTCACTGGTCTCAATCTCTTGATACTCATTGTTAGAAGCGAGTTGTCCATCGAGAAGGACTTTACCTTTAGGTGATATCAAAGACATAGTTTGGGTTTCTAAGCCTTTGTTGAGCTGTTCGGAAGAGACTTTGATTTGATAACCGTGCGACGACAGGCCGTAGCGTCGAATGAAGCTAACTTGAATGTGATGTTTCGTCTCAGTGTCTTGTCTTAGTGAAGTTCCGCATTGAGTTTGGCTCAGTATCTCTTGTTTAACTGGCAACCAAAGCTCACTATCAAGTGTTTGTTGATTGAGTGCGATTTGAAGCTCTTGCCACGCGACTTGAGGTTGTTCATCAAGCAGAGATTGATACGTATGTTGTAATGGCGTGTTGGTAAACCAAGCGGCGTGACACGCAAACGGCAAAGCGCAGATCAATGCGATTAACGAAGTGACTCTCATTATGATTCCCCAGCTAAGCGGTAACCAACGCCGCGATGTGTTTCGATCTTTAGGGTTGGCAGCTTCTGGCGCAAGCGCAGTATGTGATTATCCACGGTTCGGGTACTTGGAAAGGCTTGATAACCCCAAATCTTATTGAGTAACTCATCACGATGAAACACACGACTTTGGTTCTGAACAAACAAGACCAATAACTGGAACTCTTTAGGTTTTAACGTGATCGGGCTTTCATCCAAATAAGCGATTCGTTCCGACAAGTTGATTTGGATATTTGCGTAATTTAAGTGGCTCACCCCTAACGGACGAAGCTGGGTAATGACTCGAGCAAGCAACTCCTCGTTCGAGAAAGGTTTAGTGACGTAATCTTTGGCACCTGCCATTAAGCCTTCTACGCGTTGCTGGACTTCCACTTTAGCGGTTAACACAATCACAGGAAGCGCTTTGAGGAGTAGCCAATTCGGCAGGTGTCGCAAGCTGTCACCGTCTTCGAGTTGTCGATCCAGTATCACTAGATCGGCGCGGAACCATTGCTTACTGGCACTCTCTGAATCCTTCGCCCAAAGGCATGGGTAACCATTGGACTCAAAGAAGCTGACGAGGCCTTGTCCAAGCAGATGGTCGTCTTCAATCAGCAGTAGGGTGTTCATAAGCTATTTCCAAAATACATCGGGTTGGGTTACGAAGAATAATGAGACGGCCATTCGCTTGTTTCATCAAGTGTTCGACAATAGTCAGGCCAATGCCCATGTTGTCTTGTCTGTGATTGATATTCGGTGTTGCTCGAGATACAAACCGTTGCAGAAAAGAAGGGAAGTGACCTTCGTCTTGCACCTCAATCGTCAGCTTGTCACCGAGTTCGACCTTTACCAAAACCTCACCTTTACCATGTTGTTTGGCATTCTTGATTAGATTATCCAAGCAGATGGTTAGCCAGTAATAGGGAAGGTTCAGTTCAACTTCACGCGCTTCACATTGATAAGAAATATTGTGCTTTTCACAGACATGATCGAGCCACTCTTCTAATGAAGCGTTTTGCTTCAACAAAGGCTCTGACTGATCCGAACTTAGGTACACTTTGCTGTTTTCGGTGAGCTGAGAAAGCCTTTGATAGTCAGATATTAAACGCCAAACCGCACTTTGAGTTTCATCAGAAAAGTCATCGTAGCGATTTCTAAACATTTCGACGGTTAAGCCTAGGCTAGTAATAGGCGTGCGCAGTTCATGAGTAAGAAGCTGTAAAACGAACTGCCTCTCTTTTCGTTGTTTTGTTCTTAGGTATAAGACTCTAGCGAGCCCGGAAAGCAACGTTAGCAGCAATGTAAAGATCAACGTTTTCATGATCAGATTGTCATTGCTAGGCTCGTTTAAGCACACGTTACTGTAACGAAAAGTACAGGTTTCACCTGCCAAAGATACCTCTTGTTGCTCTGCGATAGGTTGCCAAACATCTAAGGGAATAGCTTTCCAGCCTTGTTCGCCACTTAACCAAAGCACATCATCTTGTTGCCAAGCGCGGTATCCATTGAGCAGTGCTTCTCTGCCTTGTGCACTTAGGCTTTCTAGTTTGTTATATAAAGGGTGCTGAGGGTTGGTAAGACTCAAAAATGGGCGTATCTGCTCGGTCACATCTGGGTAAGCGGCTAAATAACGACCAGCAAAGCTGCCACCGGCAGGGTGACGTTTGGAGTGTGCTGCAAACCAAATCGAATCCAATGTTTGTTGCTGACACAGAGCGAGCTCGAACTCGATGGCTTCATGTAATGAAGGGTTACTGCTTTCAATCGCTTGGCAGTGATCTTGTATTGACGCTAACGCTGCGATGTCGTCCCAACTGAATTGGTTGAAATCAGGATAGCGGCTATTTTCATGGAGCAGAACTTTCGGATACTGAGCCAACTCTTGTTGAGATACTAAGAGTGGGGATGATTGCCAGCTCAGTTGATACAGAGTTTGCCACTTATCTTGCAAACTTTGGGCATTGACTAGGGTTGGGAGCCAAAAGATCAAGCAAAGAGCTAATGTAAACCTGCGCATCCAATCATTCTCGTTAAAAGTCGTGGGGCGAGTCTAAAGAGTTTTGGGCGCGATTTGTAACCTGAATGTCAACAAGTGTTCTTTTAACAACAAATTGTCGAGTGGGTCATGCTTTTAAATAATAAAGTACAAATACAGTAAGTATCATTTATTTGAAATAAAATAGATAATTGTGTACTTACTGTCATTGTTGGGCGAAATGAGGGGACTATACTGGGCTCATACCTAATAAGAGGAACCATCATGAAACTCATCATCAAATCAGTATTGGCAATCAGTATGTTGGCTACAGGCTCTGCTCATGCGTTCGAATTAACCAGCAACGATATTCAAGAAGGTCACCCAATGGCAAAGACTTTTGAATACTCTAGTTGGGGTTGTGACGGCGATAATCAATCACCACAATTGATGTGGAAAGATGCACCAGCAGGTACCAAAAGCTTTGCTATCACAGCTTATGATCCAGATGCACCAACTGAAAGTGGTTTCTGGCACTGGGTCGCGTTTGATATTCCAGCAACAGTGAGCGAGCTACCTCGTGGTGTCGACATCTCTAAAGTGGGTGGCAAAGAGGGCCGTATAGATTATGGAACGGTAGGTTTCGGTGGCGCTTGTCCTCCAGAAAAAGATGGCATGCACCGTTATCAATTCACGGTTTGGGCATTGCCAACGGATAAGCTCAACCTAGACGAAAACACGCCGTCGGCTGTGGTTGGATTCACGTTGAACAGCATGGCTTTAGACAAAGCGAAACTGACTACAACTTACACACGTTAGTAATTGACACAAGCTAATAAAGCGACCAGTTATTGATGCGATAGCTGGTCGTTGATAATAAGTAAACAAGGGGGATGAGATGAATCATCAATATCAAGTGACGATCTTTCGTGCAGAGCAGTTACAAAAACTGCGTAATGTGAGGATTCTATCTCCTAGTATTATTCAGATCATTACAGGCAGTAAGCGTCTGTTTTGGAAAGACTCAGCGGCAGAACTTTCACATTCTGAGCTGCTGTTGTGTGAGGCATCAGCGTCATTAAGCTTTGAGAATATGCCCCACAAAGGACGTTTCTTGTCGCGAGTATTCAGCTTTCAATTCCAACCTTCTCAAGGGATGCTTGATTTAAGTGAGGAACGCTCGAATGATCTGGGGCTGCCTAAAGTACAAGCGGATCGTAGCTTACAAGATTCACTCAATGCTCTGTTTTCCTTTGATAGACAAAGCATGAGCAAAGAGACCCAACAATTTTGGTTGCAGGGGTTGTATCAGCAATTAGCCGAGAAGGGCGTACTGCATCGATTGTTTATTAGCTCAAACGTCTCGTTTAGCCAGAAACTCAGCCACTACCTTTCGCATTCACCGGACGAGAAACACCCGTTAGAGTCGGTAGCAGAGCGCTTTGCGATGAGCCGCGCCACGCTTATCCGTAAATTGAAACTTGAAGGCATGCAATATCGAGAGGTGTTGGCTGAAGTTCGCTTGAGTCATGCGCTTTATCTGATGCAAAACGGGCAGCAGAATGTGGCGATGTTAGCTCAGTCTTGCGGTTATCAATCGGAAGGGCGTTTTAGCCAGCGCTTTAAAGGGAAGTTTGGTTTGTCGCCAAGTGAATACATCAAAACCGTCGTCAGCCATAGAGTCGCGAGCAAATAAAGTCGCGATACCATAATCATTCTGTTTGCCTAAACGCTCACTTTCTTATCTCGTGCTGCCAATGCCGCGAAAATCGTGCACGCAAAGGCAACAGATGCGACCAACAGAATCGGCACACTCCAAGAATCTGTCTGAGCATGAAGCTTACCCACCAGCGTTGGGCCAGTGGCTGCCAACGCATAACCGATTCCCTGAGCCATACCCGACAATGATGCGGCTTGGCTGCTATTCGATGTACGCAAGCCAACAAAAGAGAGCGCGATAATAAATGTCGAGCAGTTGGCTAATCCAAACAGTCCCACCCAAAAGATCGCAAACTCAGGCAAATACAGAAGACCAATCAATCCAACAAATACACTCGATGCACACAGAGTGATGAGCCATTGTTGATTGTCACTTTTGGCTAAGAATGGCAGTAACAGCAGCCCTGGAACCATAGTCGAAAATTGCAGAAATCCATAAATGTAGCCCGCGTCGATTTCGCTGTAGCCAAGATCGTTCAATATCTGTGGCAACCAGCCAGCCAAAGAGTAGAAGGTAAATGAGTTAAGCCCAAGCGCTAACGTTACTTGCCACGCTACGCCGCTTTTAATCATCTGTTTCATCGGCAGAGGTTTGTCTTGTTGCTTGTTATTGCTGGCCGAAGATGAGCGTTTTCTGATTTTAGGCAACCAGATCATCAAAGCTAATATTGGAAATACCAAGTTCATTAACAGCGCTAATTGCCAACCCGTGATCGTAAATAAGGTTAGATTTGAAAACGGCACCATCAAACTTGAGCCTAACGTCGACCCGATGCCCATCGTAAAGATGTACAGAGAAGTCACAGTAGCGATGCGTGTCGGGAAGCTAACTTTCACTACTACAGGCAACAACACATTACCAATCGCGATACCAAGCCCGATCATCACCGTGCCGATATACAAGGTTGGGGTTAACCCAGCAGAGCGCAGTGTAATACCCGTAGTGATCAGAACTAAGCCTAATAACAGGCTAGGCTCTAGACCAATTCGTTGGGATATCTTGGTGACTAATGGTGAGAATAAGGCAAAAGTTAACAGTGGCAAAGCTGTTAAGAAGCCTGCAGCCGATGACGTAAGGTTGAGGCCTTCCATAACCTGAGAAAGCACAGGAGCCAAGCTCGTAAAAGGCCCACGAAGGTTAAGTGCTAGGAATAGAATCCCTAACATCACGAAAATGCTATTACGAAGAGAGGCGCTCATAGGTTGTTCTACTGTTTGCTTATGAGAAGACAGGCTAGCCTACAGATCATTGAATGATTACACAAATACCGTTTAAATAGGTTTACTAATGATTGAACCTGCGCAGTACGCGCTTAGCCAGAAAAGTCACCCATGACTGTATTAAATATCGACAAGCTCATCTCGGACTTCCCACTGCTTCAACAATTGATTGCATTGGAAGAAGTGGTTTGGTTTAACCCAAATGTGACGACTCTGGAGCGCGGTTTGCTTTATGTGGGATTAGGCGAACAAGATATTCACGATGCGAGCATGAGGCTACAAAGGTTTGCTCCTTATCTAGCCAAGGCGTTTCCTGAAACTCAAGCGACCAATGGCATCATCGAGTCTGAGCTTATTGACATTCCATCTATGAAATCAGCATTGGGAGCACATTATCAGCAGCCTATAAAAGGGCGTTTGATGATGAAAAAAGACAGCCATTTGCCAATTTCAGGCTCAATCAAAGCTCGCGGTGGTATTTATGAAGTACTAGCGCATGCCGAGAAGCTTGCGATTGAAGCCGGGTTACTGTGTGAGAGCGATGACTACAGTAAGTTGCTCGAACCTGAATTCCGTGACTTCTTCCAACAATACAGCATTGCGGTAGGCTCCACAGGTAATCTAGGCATATCGATCGGTATCATGAGTGCAAAATTGGGTTTTACGGTCTCTGTTCATATGTCGGCAGACGCGAGAGCTTGGAAGAAAAGCAAACTTCGTGAGCATGGTGTCAACGTTGTTGCAAATATGAGCTGCTAAAAAGATAAGTCATGATAGAAGAGTGTTGTTTATAGCTTGTACACACTCTTTCTCACCTCTAAATCCCACCTTAATTCAAACAATAACTTGCACAGATCGTTATCCAAAACACACATTTTATAAATTAAGCTTCTTAGATGTTCTAACTATCAGTTAGGTTGAGTGGCATTCAACTTGATAGGGATTGAGCAATGCAGACGGACAAAGTGATACAGACAAGACACATAAACACACCAGAAAAATTACTCCAGCGTTTAGATGCGATTGGGGAGTCTTTGGAAGCATCGGGTAAGGCTCATGCTTTGCTGGGATTGGGCTCAGTAGGTATTGAAACAGAACGACTTGATCAGTATTCAGATGTCGATTTTTTCGCAATAGTGCAAACAGGGCACAAGCAGTATTTCTTAGACAGTTTGCATTGGCTATCTGATATTCACTCAATCGACTACGCAGTGAGAAATACCGTCGATGGCTATAAAGTTCTGTACGCTGACGGAATCTTTTGTGAGTTTGCAGTGTTTGAACCCCACGAGTTAGCGCACATTCCGTTTGCTGAAGGGCGTATTGTTTGGCAGCAACATGAATTTGATACACAGTGTTGTGTTTCACCAATAAAAGGGGAGACAGACACTAATTCCCAAGATTGGATCATTGGTGAGGCTCTAACCAATCTTTATGTGGGTATGTCTCGTTATAACCGAGGCGAAAAGCTGTCGGGCAGTCGGTTCGTTCAATCTTACGCACTCGATCGTTTGATCGATCTTGTGGATCAAACTGAACAGTCTGAGCCTGAATTCGTTGATGAATTTATGTCGGATAGAAGGCTAGAAGCACGCTTCCCTAAGTTTGCCCAATTGCTACCAACCTTTACCCAAGGCTACGAGCGCACCGCTGAATCGGCACTTGCCCAACTAGCATTCCTCAACACCCACTTCGCAGTCAACCAAGCCATGTGTGACCGAATCTCTGAACTGTGTTCCAGTAAAGATTAAGCTTATAGCGTGTGAATCCCCAAGCCTAACTGACACCACCTTTCAGATGATAAGCGGCGGGCAACCTAATTGAGCTCTCGAATTATTATTCTTAAGCACTAAACCCGTACGCTTTTGTTTACTCTTCAAGACCGTGACTGTTCGTGTTTACTCCGCTTATCACTGGATGTCGTCAGCCAAATAAAATACAATCGAACAATGTTTCATTAATTCGTGCTTTATCATTATGATGAGAAACTTACTCATATTCATCGTTAGCCTGTTCTTCTTAACAGCCTGTTCTTCAACGAGTAATCATCAGCTAGACGACGAGACATTGAGCAACGAAGACGCTATGTCGAAAAGTATAGAGGGAGAGAGTAATCTCGAGACTTCAAAGGATACAAACGCTGAGACCAGCGTTGATTCTTCCCATGATTCAATCGTTAATCATCAACCACTCACTAACCTTGATTCAAATAAAGACACGATAGCTCACGCCAATGCAGAGCCAGAATCAGTGGAGCCTTCTCAAATAGAAGCGACAGAAACAACTGAAAGCGATGCTAAGAGTGGCGGTGAAAAAGGCATCGGAAGCTATTTTATTCGTCATAATAAACCGACTAAGACGGTGATTAAATCACTAGAGGGCGTGACAGATGCATTGAACGTCATGACGTTTGGGATATTTGCCACCGGTAACGGTTAAACCGTCAACCAAGAAAGCAAACCAATAGATAAAATGAGACGTGAAGACGATCCAAGTGGTTCGCCTTTTTTGATCTTCTAAATCTGGCCACCGTTCTTCCTAAGAATCGTGCTCACTTATCTGAGCGCTGAGTCAGGCGACGGTTAACGTAAATAGGAAATTATTCGTTCTGGAAGGGAGTCGCCGAATTTACCCTGTTTGACTTGTTATATGCATCAAGGGTTCTAATACTCATCCCAAAGTAAGCAATGAAATCTAATCTTACAAAGACAAGCCTTATATTCACTTATGAGCATAGTAAGATGTTTGCTGTTAAGTCGGTTTGGGTTTAGTTATCAATATTCTAGGGAAGAAAAATGAAGAATAAGAGTGTGTTTTTAAGTGCCGCATTGGTGATGTTGTCAGCTCATGCAAGTGCATCAGACGCGAACCATGAGTCTGTATCAGATGGTGTTATCGCAGAACAAAGAGCAAAGCTTTCTGAAAATACCCAAGGACAAGGTTTTGGACCGCAAGCTCCAAGAGATTTGGGTTCATTAGAAGGTACAAATACTAGGCTGTTCTCGGATGCCCCTGATTCAACAGCGATGAACTTATGTAATATTCACTTCCATAAAAATGCTGAGCATAAAGGTGGAGAGTTTACTCAATACGCTGGTAACGGTGATGGTAAGGGATTCCAGAGTGGCTTTAAATACACAGGCAAGCTGAGTTCTGCTGAGCTGAAACCATTTGAGGGCAAGGTTTGTCCGAGCGAGCATGGTTCTTTGCATTCGGGTGACACCATTGAAGTTCACTATGTTTATTCAACGGCGCAAGTTGAACCGGGTGAAACACTGGGTGCTTGTTTTAACGATGCGATTACCAACCCGCAACTGCGTGTAGAAACCCAAGTTTACGTATTAGTGAATGACGACAAAGCACCCGACTTTGAAGCGCTCGCTAAACATTCAAAAGTGAACGGCTTACACCAAGCACCAAACATCCCACAAGATACGGGCTCAGCGATCCAATACGCAGGCTCTACAACGGGTCCTGGTTATAATGAGCAAGGTTCACCTTTCCAAGTAACATGGAGCGTTAGACCACAAGTCGCGAAAGTAAATATCGCGACAGTAGGTAGCTGGTGTGAAGGCAATGACTTTAACGAAGATCACGCCCACGGTGTGAGAAATTTGGTGGTTAACCCTGAGTTGTTATCACCCATTCGTAACGACTAAACGATTCTGGCGAACAAAATGATCAAGGCGAGCCAATAGGTTCGCCTTTTTAGTTGGATATAAATGCCATCGTTTAAACAGAGACTTGTTTGTTAGTCACAATGGTGCAATTATTTAACGAGTGATATTACTCAGATGCATGTCTTATGATGACTATCGAACAACAGCTTTCTCGGCTGGATCTAAACTTATTGGTGTCGTTAAGTGTTTTAATCAAAGAGAGGAACGTAACGCGAGCTAACGCCAACAGATGAACAGGATGTGGTTCGAATGAACCGAGACACCTACTACTCAATGGCAGCAATTAATGTATCAAAGGGGGCGACCGTCACGTTACCTGAGATCCCTGAAGGCAAGTACATGTCGATGGAAGTGATTACTGAAGATCACCGCATTCAGCCAATGCAATACGGTTCAGGTACGTTTGATCTTTCTACTCATAGTGGTGATCACGTTTACGTCATTGTTCGTACCGACGCGACATTCTCGAAAAATGAAGTTCATGAAATCCAAGATAAAATGAGCATTGATGCAAAAGCGGATGGCGAGTTTACTTGCTATGCAAGTGGATGAGAAATCTTTTGAAGAGGTAGAGACGAGCCTTAAGATGGAAATGCCAACAATACTTAAGCGAGATGGCGCTCAAGCGACGTTTGGTATGTTTACCAGCCCTGAAGATGCTTCAAAAGAGATGTTTACCAAAGAGAAGTACGCAGTGGGCGCGGCTATCGGTTGGGGTGGCGCGCAGTTAGATGACAATATTTACGAAGTCTCTGGTAACTTCCCAGCAGACACTTGTCATCAGGCAACCTTTGATGATTCTAAGAACCAAGCGTTTTGGTCGGTAACGGTCTACAACAAGCAAGGTTTCATGTTTAGTGAAGTGGCGAACGTAAGCTCAAACACGGCTGAGAAAAATGCAGACGGCACTTACACCGTAAGCTTTGGTTGTGGTGATGATGCAGTAAACAACATCAAAACAGAAAACGATTCTGGTGTGTTTAACTTAGCTTCCGTCATTACATTCCAAGCCAAAAAGTACGTGATGGATTCCGAGTGCTTCCTTACGTGAAAGCAGTGAACTAATGCTGCGATAGTCGTACAACGATTATAGATGCGCGTTATTACCAAATGGCAATAACGCGCTTTTTTATGGATTCTATTTCATTTCTTGCTTTCTTAAGTGTAGAAACACAAAGGGCGACTCAAAAATGGTCTAACTTTGATTATACGCAGCGAGCCTCAGTTCAAATAAATCAATTAAACCTTCTTCCATCGATACTTTCAGTTGCACCACGCATTTGATCGAATTTAAACCCGCTGACACCTTATGTGATAACGCTTCCAGTTACCTTTTCAGCCTCTAAAGGGAACAAATACCACAACCAGCGTTATAAAAAGCGATAGCCGTGGAGTGTTATGAGTCCTATTTGAGGTGTATAGTTATAGGTAATTCATTGGATTATTGAATATTTAAGTTATCAAAAGATGCGGATGTCATGAAGAAAAACGGATTTACTTTAATGGAATTAATCATCGTGATCGTGATACTCGGAGTATTAGCGGTAACGGCTGCTCCAAGATTCCTTGGTATTCAGGAATCAGCGAGAGAAACGGTACTTGAAGGTGTTGCGGGTGCGATGGAAGGCGTGATCACGCAAGTGACTTCTAAATCTATTATCGCAGGGCTTGATCCTGACGCAACAAACCCAGGTGATCAGAGCAACTATGTGATCGATTTTGGTATCGGTAGTGTTGAGGTTGACTGGGGCACACTTTGTCCGGAAAGCCGAGGGGAGTCGGGCGGCAAATTGACGATGATCGATTTTATGACCTTATCAGATGATGACAATTTAACATCGGCTGTTGGAAATCGACACACTGTCGTTGGGTACACTCATTCATTTAGTGAAGCTGACCTTGACAGCAATAACATAACTGATGATGCCTTACCTTCGGGTTGTTATGTTATCTATGATTCTTTTGGTCGAACGAATGGGAGCGAATGTCCTGAGGGCGGCTGTGAATGTACCGTTCGTGTAGTGAACGACGAATGTTAACCAGAGCAGCTAAACGATTCTATTTAGATTAAAGCTTATTCGAATTCAATAAAAAAGCGCGTTATTACCAAATGGCAATAACGCGCTTTTTTGTATTAGCTTATAGGTCTATCTTAGTTTGCCAATGGAGCACTTGCTGGTGGCAAGTTACGCTTCTTAATTACGTATCGCAAGCGAAGCAACATCAATGCAGCTGATACGCTTAATCCCGTTAGAATACCAATCCAAAAGCCTTCTTCACCCATTGCTGGAACAATGTGGTCTGTTAAGCCTAACACCATACCGAGTGGTAGTGCCAAGCCCCAGTATGAAGCGATAGCTAAGATCATCGGGATCTTAGTGTCTTTATAGCCACGCAGTGCGCCGTTAGCAGACGTTTGTAATGCATCGCTGAATTGGTACATCGCTGTAAAGGTCAACAATACTGCTGCTGTCGCGCTTATTGTAGGGTCGGTTGTGTAAAGCCTAATGATCCACTCAGGGAACAGCAGGAACATCGCTACTGAAAGCAATGAAATCAACGCTGCAACCAAGATACCGACTTTGCTCCGTTCAATTGCGCCTAGTTCGTCTTTCTCACCCAAAGCGTGTCCAACACGAATCGTAATGCCAAACGAGATGCTCATAGGAATCACGTAAGTCAGGCTCGAAATGTTAAGTGCAATTTGCGCGGCTGCTACGTTCTCTGCACCAATACGACCAATCATCAGTGCGATTACCGCAAAGATACTGCCACACACTGCAATGTTCATCCCGATAGGTAAACCTAATCTTAGAAGGTGAAGCATCTCTTTTGCTTTTGGCTTCGCATCTGAAAAGTTGATGATGGTCTTGTAGTGGTGATGACCTTTAATGTAGGAATACAGCATTCCCGACATTAGCCAATACACCAAGCTTGTTGCCCAACCACAACCCACAGCGCCCATTTCAGGGAAGCCAAACTTGCCGTAAATAAGCACGTAGTTGACTGGAATGTTAATCAGCAAACCAATTACCGAAATGATCATCGGTACTTTGGTGTTGTTCATACCTTCACAGAAGCCGTTTAAGGTGTAGAACAGGGCAATACCCGGTACACCAAAGGCTAGGGCAAACGCATAGTCACTCCCAATTGGAATTATCTCTGCGGCTACGCCAATCCATTCTAAGATCGGTTTAGCACTCACCAAATAAGCGATGAGTAATACGCTAGCAATTAATGCCAACCAAACCATCTGGAAGAACTCGACAGAGATACTTTGAAAGTCACGTGCGCCACGGTGGTAAGCGACAACAGGCGTTAACGCCATAATCACGCCACGCAGTAGCAGCAATACAGGAATCCAAAGGCTAGTGCCAAGTGCAATAGCGGCAAGATCAGCAGGGCTTACTTGGCCAGCCATTGTCGTATCGACAAATCCCATCGCTTGGGTAGCTATTTGAGTCAAAATGATTGGAATCGAAAGGTGCATAAGCGCACCCGATTCACGAGTAAAAGGACGAAGTTTCGTTAGCATGGAAGTTCAAAACACCAATATAAATGCACCAGTGATGGCAGGATGGCCGGTGTGCATTTTAGGATGTGCCCCGTTGGACGGGCGACAATATAAACACCTTACCGTATAGGGTCAAGCATTGGCTTTATAGAGTTTAACTTACTCCGAGGTACGGATAGGTTCTGATGGTTAAAACACATCTCTAACGCGCGTAAGTTAATGATTTTGTGGGAATCATACTCGACCGATAAATTCTATATTTGCCACGCTAATCACTGAGGCGACGGTATAAGTGGTTGTTATGGATAGATAAAGGTTAGTACAATTGATGGCATAAGTAGCTAGATAGAAGAATTCTGTATTTAAATGCAGAATTTTTCTATCTAATAGCTGTTAGGCAAAATATGAAGGAAAGTAAGAAATTGAACAAATTAATAATAATGTTATTGCTAATAGTTTGTCCTGCGGTAGCTTCAGAGCCAGCTTCTGATTTAACAATAGCTAATGAACAGATAGCATTATTAAAGCAGCAAGTGGCGATGATGAAAGAACATCAAGAGTCTTTACTAGGTACCATTCACTGGACTTTAGGTACCGTAATTACAGTCGGTATATTCTTAATTGGTTACAATTGGTTTTCTAATTTTAAAGCATATGAACGTGATAAAGAAGCATTGAAAGTAGAGCTCAAGTCAGCAGTTAACGTCGAACTCGAACATTCAAAAACAGAAGTTCATATGATCGTTGATAATATGAAAGGGGCACTGCAGACACTCGTTGACGATAAGGTTACACCGCTTTCAAGAAATTTAGAAACAAAGCTAAACTCTCGATACAACTCTTTAAACAATGATATTTTGCGGTTAAGTATTTATCGCCATGAGCAAGAGAGGTTAAGTTGGAATGAGCAAAAAGTATACGTTAACGCGTTAAGTTCTTCTCTTAATATTATAAATACGAGTATTACGTTAAATGATGAATGGTTACTAGCAACAGGTATTGATAACCTTCTTGAAGACTTAAATTCAATTTTGAAAAAAGAGTGTAATGTTTATCCTGATGCAGAGCTTATTCGTAATACAGTGATTGCTCTTGATAAACTGCCTTCTGAACACGCATTATCAGTGAAATCGAGTAAAGAAAAGATCTCACAAATATCAGCAGTTGCCTAACAAACGACTATGGCGCCAATATCAACTTGGCGCTATCTATTACACCTTTAAACCTAGAGCCGTATAAGCTTCCTACTGCCACAAAGCCAGCAGAAACACAAAAAGCCCAATTCCAAGCGTGACTTTTAGAAGCAGGCCAAGAGGGGCTCCACCTTTTGGCGCTTTATTGCAACATCCCATAATCGTTTCCTAATTCGTCGTGGATTTCATGTCACCATAAACCTTTCCCTTACGGTAAGGTCAATGCTTTCTTAGTCATATAATCTGAAAAACAAAAAAGCGAACCAAGTGGTTCGCTTTTGTTTATCTAAAATCTACAAAAATTAGTCTTCGTAGTTATCGATGCTTGGGCAAGAACAGATTAGGTTGCGGTCGCCGTACACATTGTCTACACGGTTAACAGTAGGCCAGTACTTCGAGTTCTTCGTTGCTTTCGATGGGAAACAACCAAGTTCGCGAGAGTAAGGGCGATCCCATTCTGCGCCAGCTAGGTCAACTTGTGTGTGCGGTGCGTTCACTAGAGGGTTGTTGTCTAGTGGCCATTCACCGTTTTTCACTGCTGCCATTTCGTGACGGATTGCGATCATCGCTTCACAGAAACGGTCTAGCTCTTCTAAATCTTCTGATTCAGTTGGCTCTACCATTAGCGTGCCAGCTACTGGGAAAGACATCGTAGGCGCGTGGAAACCGAAGTCCATTAGACGCTTAGCAATATCTTCTTCGCTGATGCCTGTTTCTTCTTTTAGTGGACGAATATCGATAATACATTCGTGCGCTACGCGGCCATTAGTACCACGGTAAAGAACAGGGTAGTGAGGACGCAGTTTTTCCATCACGTAGTTCGCGTTCAGAATCGCAACTTTAGTCGCATCTGTTAGGCCAGGTTCGCCCATCATTGCGATGTAAGCCCAAGAGATAGGTAGAATTGAAGCACTACCTAGATCTGCCGCTGATACCGCGTAGTCAGAACCTTGTACACCATTTTCGATGTGGCCTGGTAGGAAAGGTGCTAGGTGAGATTTAACACCGATAGGACCCATACCCGGCCCGCCACCACCGTGTGGGATACAGAATGTTTTGTGTAGGTTCAAGTGAGATACGTCTGAACCGATGAAGCCAGGTGAAGTTAGACCTACTTGAGCGTTCATGTTCGCGCCGTCTAGGTAAACCTGACCGCCCGCTGCGTGTACTTGTTCACACACTTCTTTCACTTGCTCTTCGTATACGCCGTGCGTAGAAGGGTAAGTGATCATGATGCTTGATAGGTTTTCTTTGTGCTTCTCGATTTTCGCAGCTAAGTCTGTCATGTCGATGTTGCCATCTTCATCACACTTAACAACCACTACCTTCATAGAAACCATTGATGCTGTTGCAGGGTTAGTACCGTGCGCAGAGCTTGGAATCAGGCAAACGTTACGGTGAGCTTCACCGCGGCTTGCGTGGTAACGTTGAATCGCGATTAGACCTGCGTATTCACCAGATGCACCAGAGTTCGGCTGTAGTGAGAAATCGTCGTAACCGGTGATTTCACATAGCTTCTCTTTAAGATCTTTCGCTAGCGCTGTGTAACCAACCGCTTGCTCTAGAGGTGCGAATGGGTGAATTGAACCAAACTCAGGCCATGTTACTGGAATCATCTCAGCAGCAGCGTTCAGCTTCATCGTACAGCTGCCCAGTGGGATCATGCCGTGCGTTAGAGAGAAGTCTTTGTTCTCAAGCTGTTTTAGGTAACGCATCATTTGCGTTTCGCTGTGGTGCGTATTGAATACTGGGTGAGTTAGGAACTCTGATTCACGACGGCAGTTTTCTGGAATTGCTGCAAATTCGTTTGATGCAATGTCAGAAGATAGTGCTTGAACGTCTTCTTTCACGTCGAAGATTGCGAATAGGGCATTCAAGTCGTCGACTGTGGTTGTTTCATCTAAGCTGATACCGATTTTACCAACAAGTCGACGAAGGTTGATGTTTGCTGCTTGTGCTTTCGCGTACAGTGCATCTGTCTTCTCTTCAGAGTTGATTGTGATGGTATCGAAGAAGCTGTTGTTTGTTAGCTCGTAACCCGCTTTAGTCAGGCCAGCCGCTAGGATAGCTGTCATGTGGTGTGTACGACGAGCGATAGTACGTAGGCCTTCTGCACCGTGGTAAACCGCGTAGAAAGACGCCATGTTTGCTAGAAGTGCTTGAGCTGTACAGATGTTCGATGTCGCTTTCTCGCGGCGGATGTGTTGCTCACGAGTTTGCATTGCCATACGTAGCGCTTGGTTACCGTGAGTATCGATAGAAACACCGATTACACGACCTGGCATTGTACGCTTATGCTTTTCACGAGTACCCATGAATGCAGCGTGTGGACCGCCGTACCCCATAGGAACGCCGAAACGTTGTGCTGAACCGATTACTACGTCTGCGCCCATTTCGCCAGCAGGCTTAAGTAGAGCAGATGCGAGTAGGTCAGTAGCAACGGTTACTAGAGTTTTGTTTGCTTGAGCTTTCGCAATGATGTCTGTTAGGTCACGAACTTCGCCCGTTGTACCAGGGTATTGAACTAATGCACCAAATACGTCTTGCTCTGGAAGTGTTTCAAGAGCGCCAACCATTACTTCAAAACCGATGTACTCAGCACGAGTTTTAACAACTTCTAGTGTTTGAGGGTGAACATCGTCAGCAACGAAGAATACTTTGCTCTTGCTTTTACCAGCACGCTTACACAGTGTCATTGCTTCGCCAGCCGCTGTCGCTTCGTCAAGAAGAGACGCGTTCGCGATTTCCATACCTGTAAGGTCCATTACCATTTGTTGGTAATTCAGTAGAGCTTCAAGACGACCTTGAGAAATCTCTGGTTGGTATGGTGTGTAAGCTGTGTACCAGCCTGGGTTCTCTAAAACGTTACGTAGAATAACGTTTGGAGTGAATGTGTTGTAGTAGCCTTGGCCAATGAAAGTACGTTTCACTTGGTTTAGGTTAGCGATCTCTTTAAGAGAGGCCAGCATGTCCATTTCGCTTAGTGGCGCAGCAAGTGTCATTGGTTTTTCAAGACGGATTTGTGCAGGAACCGTTTCGTCGATCAGTGCGTCTAGGCTAGTCGCGTTGATCGCTTCAAGCATTTTTTGCTGGTCTGCTTTATTTGGGCCGTTATGTCGAGCAACAAACTCGTTTTGTGTACCCAAGTCTTTCAGTAATTGGCTTTGAAGTAATTCAGTCATGATATCGTTCTACTTTCTCTCTGGAGCCGTGAGCTAGCCCCTAAAATTAAGCTGCTCACAAGAGCAGCTTTATCGTAATGAGGTTACCTATTAGTCTTCTTCGATAGAGCTTAGGTATTCTTCCGCATCTTTAAGGTTGTTTAGTTCAGACGCATCAGACATCTTCACTTTAACAATCCAACCACCTTCATAAGGTTCTTCGTTGATTAGCTCTGGGCTATCTTCTAGTTCTTCGTTGATTTCTACGATTTCACCAGAGATTGGCGCGTAGATATCAGAAGCAGCTTTCACTGACTCAACTAGAGAGAAGCTTTCGCCAGCTTCAATTTCGTCTTCAGTGTCAGGCAGGTCAACAAACACAACGTCACCTAGCATCTCTTGAGCGTGCTCAGAAATACCGATAGTTACAGTACCGTCACCGTTGTCTTTTACCCACTCGTGGCTGTCTGCAAACTTTAGTGTATTGTCCATTGCTTATTCTCCAAAAATTTATGAGGTTTTAATTTAAATCTTAAAAACGGTCTAACGGTAAAGAGGGAAGCGCTTGCAAAGCTCTTTAACTTGCTTGCGAACACGTTGCTCAACTTCAGCGTTGCCTTCAGGGCTTTCAACTAAGCCATCAAGTACATCGCCGATCCATTCACCGATAAGTTTGAATTCTTCAGTGCCAAAACCACGACTGGTTCCAGCTGGCGTACCTAAACGAATACCCGAAGTAATCATAGGCTTCTCTGAGTCGAATGGTATGCCATTTTTGTTACATGTGATCCCAGCACGCTCTAATGCTTCTTCAGTTACGTTACCTTTCAAGCCCTTAGGACGAAGGTCAACCAGCATTAGGTGCGTGTCCGTTCCGCCAGTCACAATGTCACAACCGCGAGTTTGCAACACTTCAGCAAGAACTTTTGCGTTATCGATCACTGAATTAATATAAGTATTAAATTCTGGGCCAAGTGCTTCGCCAAATGCGACAGCTTTAGCCGCAATTACGTGCATTAGTGGGCCGCCTTGTAGGCCTGGGAATACTGCAGAGTTGATCTTTTTATTGATGTCTTCGTGGTTGGTCAGAATCATACCGCCGCGTGGGCCACGAAGTGTTTTGTGTGTGGTTGTCGTTACAACGTGCGCGTGTGGCAGTGGGCTAGGGTGTGCACCTGTTGCGATAAGACCTGCGATGTGTGCCATATCGACCATTAGGATAGCGCCAACTTCGTCAGCGATTTCGCGGAATTTAGCGAAGTCGATAACGCGTGGGATAGCACTACCACCTGCAATAATCATTTTAGGTTGGCATTCGATAGCGAGAGCGCGTACCGCTTCGTAATCGATTTCAAGAGTGTCGCGGTCTACGCCGTATTGAACTGCGTTGAACCATTTGCCTGAAAGCGCAGGGCGTGCACCGTGCGTAAGGTGACCACCAGCGTCAAGAGACATACCTAGGATAGTGTCGCCAGGTTGAAGTAGGGCAAGTTTAACTGCGCCGTTCGCTTGAGCACCTGAGTGAGGTTGTACGTTCGCGTATTCACACTTGAATAGCTGTTTAGCACGTTCAATCGCGATAGCTTCTACTGTATCTACGTGCTCACAACCACCGTAGTAACGACGACCTGGGTAGCCTTCTGCGTATTTGTTGGTAAGGCAAGTGCCTTGAGCTTGCATTACTGCTTTAGAAACGATGTTCTCAGAAGCAATAAGTTCTATTTGTTCGTTTTGACGAGTGTTCTCTGCTTGGATTCCAGCAAATACTGCGTCGTCAGTCGCAGATAGGTTCGTAGAGAAAAAACTGTCTAAGCTATGGTTTTGATAAGCGTTCATTGTCGAGACCTTTCATTAAGCTAATGGTGATTGTTTTTATAGTCCATTAGGTCTTACGTTGATTTCTGCATCGGTATCGTTTGCGTTATTTAGGTGTATAAATAGTGCGTTGCTTCTTATTTATACGACCATAGCGTCAAAGCGATCGTTGTAGGGTCAATGCAGCACGAATTGGTTCCCAAAAATTTCGGGTAAAAAACAGCTCTTACAAATGTTAAATCTATCACTTGCTGCAAGCTGAAGTAGCATCTCTTCATCTAACAAGTCGATAACATAGCTCCGATAAAATCAATTTTCAACAAAAATTTCCAATAGGAAACAGTTTTTCTCATTTTGCTACAGGGAGCACGCTTTATTTTCCTGTGTGCTCTTTAATCAACAAAGCGCTTCATGCAACAATGAAATCAATAGACAGGAAGTAAGAAATAAATGAGGGACCTATGTCAGAAGACATTTATGATGAGTACCCATCTTTAACGTTGGCTAAAGAGACGTTAGATCAGAATATCGAACCACTTAGGCTCGGCCAGCGTATTAAAGATATCCGCAGCAAGCTGGGCATTACGTTAGAAGAGGCGAGCCAACGCACTGGTTTGGCACGTTCAACGCTGAGTAAAATTGAGAACGAACAAATCTCACCGACGTTCCAAGCGATGCAGAAATTGGCTATGGGTTTGCAAATCGATATGCCGCAACTCTTTGAGCCGCCAAGAAAAAAAGTTGCCACAGGACGTCGTGACTTAACTAAAGCAGGCCAGGGTAAACCTCACCCAACTCCGACTTACGAGCATGAACTGCTGGCGACAGAACTTTCGAATAAGAAGATGATGCCGTTCAAGAGCCGAGTGAGAGCACGCACCTTTGAAGAGTATAACGATTGGGTTCGCCATGATGGTGAAGAGTTCTTGATGGTGATCTCTGGTGATGTGATGTTCTACTCAGAATTCTATGAGCCGGTACCCATGAGCGAAGGTGATAGCATGTATTACGACGCCAACATGGGACATATGTTGATTTCTACTAGTACAGAAGATGCACTGATTTTGTGGGTGACTGCAAAATAAGTTAACAAAGTTAGAATTTCTTATAGTGAATGCAAACGTTTGCTTTTGTTTCTAACGTTTGCCAAAAGACGCGATATTGGTGTGAAAAGCATCAATATCGCGTTTTTGTATGCGACTGAAAATTGTTTTTAAATTGTTAAATGTCACATTTTGAGCTGTTTTAATCTTGTTAAGGGTGTAAAACTGACTCAGGCTTGTTTACTATAGTGAACACGGTTTACTCATGTTGATTGAAGTTTACTGAAGTGAATTCTTAGAAAGTGAGTCGTATAGCTTTTATACAGAAGCCTCTTTTTATATCGCTAGTAATAAAAGCCTATATAGAAGACATCACTTTTTACTATCTACTGTTTCTAACGTTAACCCATATCGTTAGAGGCGACTCTAAATAGAGATATAAGCGGCAGATTCGATTTGGAAAGCCTGCAACGCTTCATGGAGAATAAAATGACTCAAGAACACGCTAATCAAGACCTACTAAAAACACCTCTGCATGCGCTTCACGTTGAAGTCGGTGCAAAAATGGTTCCTTTTGCTGGCTACGACATGCCAGTTCAGTATCCACTAGGTGTAAAGAAAGAGCACTTACACACTCGTGACGCTGCCGGTCTTTTTGATGTTTCTCACATGGGGCAACTGCGTCTACACGGTGAAAACGCAGCCGCTGTTTTAGAATCTCTGGTTCCAGTAGATATTATCGACCTGCCTTCTGGTAAGCAGCGCTACGCGTTCTTTACTAATGAACAGGGCGGCATCATGGATGATCTTATGGTTGCTAACCTTGGCGATCACCTATTTGTTGTTGTGAACGCGGCGTGTAAAACACAAGATATCGACCACCTAACGGCTCACCTTCCTGCAGACGTAGAATTGGAAGTGATTGATGACCGCGCTCTATTAGCTCTTCAAGGCCCGAAAGCGTCTGAAGTTCTTGCTCGTTTCCAACCAAGCGTTGCAGACATGTTGTTCATGGATGTTCAAAAAGTCGATATCGACGGCGTAGAGTGCATCGTAAGCCGCAGTGGTTACACAGGTGAAGATGGCTATGAAATCTCAGTACCGAACGATCACGCTGAAGCACTTGCTCGTAAACTAACATCAGAAGCAGAAGTAGAGTGGATTGGCCTTGGTGCTCGTGACTCACTTCGTCTTGAGTGTGGCCTATGCCTATACGGTCATGACTTAGATACAACAACGACTCCAGTAGAAGCAAGCCTTCTGTGGGGTATTCAAAAGGTTCGTCGTACTGACGGTGAGCGCGCTGGCGGTTTCCCAGGTGCTGATATCATCCTTGAGCAAATCGCGACTAAAGACGTTCAACGCAAGCGTGTTGGTCTTGTTGGTCAGACTAAAGCACCAGTACGTGAAGGCGCTGAGCTGTTCGATGCTGAAGACAACAAGATTGGCGTTGTAACAAGTGGTACTGCGGGTCCTAACGCGGGCAAGCCTGTTTCTATGGCTTACGTTCGTACTGACCTAGCGGTTATTGGCACTAAAGTATTCGCTGAAGTTCGTGGCAAGAAGCTACCAATGACAGTAGAAAAAATGCCATTCGTACCTCAGCGTTACTATCGTGGCTAATCTCTTTTAAGAGAAACCACTAAGCTAAATGAAAGCCTATTGTTTGCTTCTCTTTATTGGGAAGCCTAACGGTAGGCTTTTTTGATTTTGGTAGCGTATGTCTTTGGTAACGTATTGCTTTTAACGTTACCCACTAACAACGGTTACTTAAAATTCGTTTATAAAATGAGATATGTGGCGATATCGTTACAAATACTTACTATAATCACGATTGTGACGTGTTATGGTGACGATTCATCATTTTTGTAAATAAGTAGTAGGGGGTACAAGGAGTTAACTATGAACGTAAACCATACAATGAGTCCGGTTCGTAAAGCCGTTTTAGGGCTTTTAGCGCCATTAATTTACACATCAAGTGTTATGGCAACGGAAAACACGGACGAAAGTACTCCTGATGTGGGTGTAACACCCTATATTGTGAATGGTAGCGACGCTTCAGTCACGGAATTTCCTTCGATGGCAAGCTTGTTCATTGATCGTATTGATTATGACGGTGTTTACTCAACAGGCCCTTACTGTGGTGCAACAATTTTAGATCCAACGCATATTCTAACCGCAGCGCATTGTATATACGGTAATGAAGAAGGGCAGTTGTTTACTGTTGTCGTCCCTCAAATTGAAGATACTTCTCAGTTTCCCAACGGTAACATCCAAAAAGCTCGTGTATCTGAGGTTTACTATCGCAGAGATTATTCAAATGCGTTGAGCGACCTATTACGCAATGACGTTGCAATACTTAAGTTAGAAAGCGCACTGAATATCGACTCAATCAATGATGTTGTAAAGCGTCCTAGTTCGGATGGTTATCGCAGTTCTTCTGAGGCGTTTACCGCTGTGGGCCATGGTGATACACGCACTGGTTTCGACGGAACCACTTTGCTACAAAAAGCAAACCTCAATTATGTAGACAATGCGACTTGTAAAACGGTATTTGCTGCTGGCAATGAGTTAACAGAGAATCAAATTTGTTTCGTTGGAGATGTGGCTACTTCTGGCTTGTACGGTGGCACTTGTCAAGGTGACTCTGGAGGTCCTGTCTACTGGAAGGATGGTTCGGTTTACAGACAAGTAGGGATTACCAGCTTTGGTCCTGAAACGTGTGGTGGCAGCTCAAGAGTAACTTCGGTATTCACTGAAATCTATGACTACAGAGATTGGATTACAGATGTAACTGGTGGTGTGATAGATAGTTCTGAAACCGTTCAAATTTCAGCAACAGAAGCTAAGCGAACGGCTTATGTGAATGCACGGACTTCATCTGGTTCAGGCGGCAGTGGAGGCAGTTTGTCGTTTGGCGTGCTAGGCGCGTTGATGTTACTCGGTAGGTTTAGAAGAACGATGTCTCGTTAGATACCCACGTCTTCATGTTAGCTAAACAAACGGCCAGTCATTCAACTATGACTGGCCATTTTTTTTTGTTTGTTTAAGCCGTTCAGTGGTTGGTGCTAATTGTTGATATTAGTAGATTAGGCACAGAATTCAGTAGACGCTTTTCTACTGTACCTTTCGACAATCACATCCATCTCTTTTACTGCGTCGTTGATGCTTTGAATACCGCCTTGAGCCACACCTTTTTCATTTTCGTTCAATGCAGAAAAAGCTTGCTTTAATTCCTTACCTTCCAACATGTTCCCGTGCAGCAACACCTCTTTGTACGTGAGTAGCTTATGTTGTATTGCAATAATTTCTGGGCGGGGATTGTCTGATTCTAATGCGTGACTAATGCAAGGAAATGCCAATGTATAGCGATTCGCAATTTCCAATTTGACGTCTTTCTTATTCGCAATATGCAATTTTTATTATTTCCCAACACTTGAATACTCAAGTTACCTAGCCTGTACGTTCACAACTGATATCAGTGTGAAGGTTTATGAAACGTAACGGTTTTATCAAGTGAATAATATGCCTTTGATGGCCTATGTAAACCATCACAAGTCAATATGGTCTGCTTCTTGCTGAATTTAGGACATAACTGTCTTTTGAGGATGAGCTTATGTCACAAGAACCCATAATATTGGCGCTGATTGAGCGTAGGAAACAAGCCAACTTGTCTCAAGAAAAGTTAGCCTCGAGTGCAGGAATGAGCTTAAAAACCTATCAAAGGATTGAACGCGGAGAGGCGGACATCAAGATGTCTCAGTATCGTTCAATCACTAGAACCTTAAAAGTGACGGATTTGGATGTGGTGCTTGATATTGTTGGCGCATCACAAGTAACAGCGGAAGATGTAGCTGCGGTCAGTCGTCTGCTGACCAGCGAAGAGCGCCTGTTGTTGATCAAGCTGATTTTGTCGGTCAAAAAGAAGCAGTAGTCTTTCTTTCAAATAAACAGCGTAATAGATCGATTCGTTAGTCAAATTGACAGATACTTCTAGGGTAATGTGTTCTCTGAGGGCATGAAGCCATCAGCTCACTCTTCCACGCAGCTGTTTGGTGGTGCTTCTTTGTTTTTTGCTTTCTAAACGTCTTTTCTGAGAGCCACGCGTCGGCTTAGTTGCTCGTCTTACTTTTTGAACCTTTGTCGCTTCCAAGATCAATTCTTTCAAGCGCACTAAAGCATCATCTCGGTTTTGTTCCTGAGTTCTATACTGTTGCGCTTTAATGATAATCACACCGTCTTTGGTGATGTGGCTATCTTTGTGTGCGAGGAGCTTTTCTTTATAGAAGTCAGGTAGGGTAGAGTGCTTGATATCAAAACGTAAATGTATCGCGCTCGATACTTTATTGACGTTCTGACCGCCGGCTCCTTGTGCTCTGATCGCTGTTAACTGGAGTTCCCAGTCTTGAATCGAAACAGAGTTAGATATTTGTAACATAAACATCCATTTTGAACGGTAATATGGCGCCATGATACTGAATATTGGTTATGGTATCAGTAACTTTATTTAAGAGTGGTAGTAGTGATGAAAATAGATTTAACGGCATATGAAGGATTAATCTTTGATATGGACGGTACGTTGATCGATACAATGCCTGCACATGTAAAGGCGTGGGAGCGAACGGCTGAAGAGTTTGGCTTTCATTTTGAAGCGTCTTGGCTGCATAGCTTAGGTGGCATGCCGAGTTATAAGATAGCCGGTGAGGTGAACAGCAAATACGGTTTATCGCTCGACCCACAAGCGGTTTCTACGTTTAAAATGGCGTCGTTTGCGGCTATCGAAGACAAAGGAGACGTTATCCCTTGTACTCACTCTCTGTTGTTAGAGCATCTGGGTAACAAGAAGATTGCAGTCGGAACGGGCAGTCAACGTAAAAGTGCCGAACAGTTACTGGATAAGACAGAGATCTTGAGTAAGCTCGATATTCTCGTGACAGCAACAGACGTTAAGAATCACAAACCAAATCCGGATACTTTCTTAGATGCGTGTTTTGGTATGGGTTTGCAGCCAAAGCAGTGTGTTGTGTTTGAAGATACGAACCTAGGTAAGCAGGCTGCTCATGCTGCGAACATGGATTGTATTCTAGTGGTAGAGGGGAACAAACTAGAGTTCTATCCTGCACCAAGCTGATTGCAAGGATTGGGTTGTTAAACCGCCAAACTAATAGCCTAGCGGAACAATACTGATTTTCTGTTAGGCGATTTCGCTCATTTCGCTGTCTAGGAACAGGCACACACTGTTTCGACCTGCTGCTTTGGCTTCATAAAGTGCTAAATCGGCGCACTTGTAGTTAAGAGCAGGGTCGTTGGTCAGGTTGGTAATTCCACCACTGACCGTCACCACGTTATCGAGCTCAATACTGACTGCGATTCTCAATCTGTTAAGTACATACTCAGCTTCTTCTGTTGTGGTATGAGGCAGAATAACGCCAAACTCTTCGCCACCAATACGAGCCACAAAATCAGTTTCTCGGCACTCTCGTTGTAATACTTGAGCAACGGTTTGAATGACGCGATCTCCATAATCGTGACCAAATCTGTCGTTGATGCGTTTGAAGTGGTCTATGTCCAAAATCGCTAAACAAGACTGTTCGCGAGTAGGGTAACGATTAACACGAGAGCACTCATCTCGCAGCTCAAGATCGAATTTACGGCGGTTCCAACACCCAGCTAAGGCATCTTTTTCACTCAGGTTTCTCAGTTTGTTTTCTAGCTCTTTGTGTTTACTTATATCCACAAATGAAGCGACATAAAACTGAATCACGTCTTTCGAGTCTTTAATGGTTTGGATTCGCAATATTTCCGTGATCAAAGACCCGTCTTTACGACGATTAACCACTTCGCCTTCCCACATGCCTTTCTCTTTGATGATGCTCCACATCTTGATGTAGAACTCTTCGTTGTAGCGACCAGAGGCAAACATGGACGGTTGGCGGCCTTTTACGTCTTCTAACTCGTAGCCACTCACACGGGTGAACTCTTGGTTTACTTTGATGATTCGGTTGTTTCTGTCGGTAATCACCAAGGCAGACATGCCATTCATTGCGGCCTTAGCAAGTTGGCTCTCGATACTGTTCTTCTTGTGGTTGCTGTTCCACAATACGAAGCCAGCGGAGATCATCGAAATCAAGAAAGACAAGGTGATGATCTGAACGACGATCGCTTGTTTTTCTTGTCGGTATTGACTGCTGAACTGCTGATTTTCAATGTGAAGAACCATGTAAATAGGGCTTTCAAACTGTTTGATTTTAGGGCTGATGTCGGAATGAAAATACCAGTTCTCACCATCGAAATAGCTCGAAGATGTCTTGTCTTGAATCGCAGTCCAAAGCTCAGGGTATAACTTTGCGTAAGTCTGCTCTGAACGTGATTCAATTACATGTCCGAAAGATTCCGTAGGATCCGGCCCCATGATTATGTGTCCGGTTTTGTTGAGAATAATAGGAACAGCAGAAGATGCACCAATTTGATAGTGAAGGCGCTTATAAATCTCAAGCATGTTCAGGTTTGCGATGAAGTAACCAATAATGCGGTTGTTTTCAGCGACTGGCGTCATAATGCGTAGCGCCGGCGTTAACGGGTGGATGATTTCTCCATTTTCCATTTCAAGATCAATGCCTCTAGAGCTGACATCGCCAATCTCTAACTTTTGTAGCATCTGGTAGTAATCTCGAGAAGATTTGTTCTGCAGTTCGCTCTCGGGGACGACTGTTGCTCGACCGTCTTTGTAGTTAACACGGAACACTTCGTTGCCGGCTAGATCGAGATAACGAAGCTGGGAATAGTATTTTTGGCCACGAGCTAACATCACCCAAAGATCTTGCAGGGTTTCTTTATGGACAATAGAAGGTTCTCGAATCGCTCGGAGTAGTGTTTGAGAGTCGGCGATTGAAGGAACAGAGTTAGAGATTTGCTCAACAATAACAGCGAGTTCATGAAAGCTGTATTCGATCTGGTTCTGGCTGGACTGTTGGATATTTAGCGTGTGCTGAGCTTCAATTCTGTCAAATTCAGAGTTTATGTAGAGGGCAGGGACTAGTCCTAGGGCAAAGATGGTACATAGAAATTGGCTGACTAGTTTTTTTATACTTGTATTCATCGCTGTCCTCAAAGAATCAGCGCAATACTATATATTTTATAAGGTTTTTAATGTGATCTTGACCGAGAAGTTAAGACAAGATTCGCATATAACTACGATTTAAGTGCAACTTTTTGCATTTAAGCTTGATTGTTGAGCAATCACTTCGTTAGTAAATGATTGCTCAATATAGAACACTGCTCCGAAACCTAAGCTAAATTAATCGCGATTAATTGCCGATTATCTAACTAAGGGCAGCTAGCTTAGGCCGACGATATTTCCATTACTATCAATATCTAACGACATGAACGCCGGTTTGTCAGGCAAGCCTGGCATGGTCATTACATTGCCGCACAACGCGTAAATAAAGCCAGCACCAGCACACAATTTTAGTTCTCTAACAGGCACGTCAAATTGGGTTGGTGCACCTTTTGCGTGTGCTTCTGTCGAGATCGATAGTGGTGTTTTTGCCAAACAAACTGATAGGTCGCTATAGCCATGCAGTTTGAATTCAGCCAGTTGTTTTTTAGCCAGTGGAGATAGCGAAATACTTGCCGCGCCATAACCAACTTCAGCAACTGCCATCAGCTTTTCTTCTAGGCTTTGCTCTGAGTGATACAAAGGCTTAAATTCACTCTGTTTTTGGCAAGCTTTGACTACAGCGTGAGCCAGTTGAGTCGCGCCTTCGCCACCTTGACCAAATGCTTCGCTTACTTCAACGTTAACGCTTGAGTCGAAGTCGGTGATCATCTGTTTCAAAGCATCGAGCTCTTGAGCTGAGTCTTGTGGGAATCGGTTAATCGCAACAACTGTAGGCACTTGGTATTGCTTAACGTTGTTGATGTGCCATTTTAGGTTCTCAAAGCCTGCAATTAGCGCGTCTTGGTCATCATTAAAAATTGAATCTGGTAATGGAGTGCCGGGTCTCAAATCGTATAAACCAGAGTTGGCCTTTAATCCACGTAATGTTGCAACAACCACAGCGCAATCGGGCTTTTTGTTCGACGCTTTTGCTTTTATGTTGCACGCTTTTTCAAAGCCCATATCTGAGCCGAAACCACCTTCGGTCACGACAAAGTCACTCAGTTTTAACGCTATCTTATCGGCAATAATTGAAGAGTTACCATGTGCGATGTTCGCGAAAGGCCCGGCGTGAATTAGGGTAGGAACGCCTTCAAGGGTTTGCATCAATGTTGGTTCAATAGAATCCTTCATGGTTACGGTCATTGCGCCTGCAACGTTGAAGTCATCTGCGGTCAACGGCAAGCCTTGTTTGTTGTAGGCAAGTACCACTCGTCCGATGCGCTTTCTCAAATCTTGAAGGTCATTGGCTAGAGCAAGAATGGCCATTAGCTCTGAAGCAGCTGAGATATCAAATCCATCTTCTCGCTCAAAGCCGTTAATTGTTTTGTCTGCTTCGTTCTTGCCAACCGTGATCATGCGTAGTGCGCGATCATTGTGGTCAAGTACACGTCGCCAAACGATTCTGCTTGGGTCAATATCCAAGGCTTTTAAGCCAGAACGCGCTTCAAACGCCTCTAAGCCTTCCCGTTGTTCATGATACAAACGTGCATCAATGGCGGCAGAGGCGAGGTTGTGAGCGGCCGTAACAGCATGAATATCGCCCGTCAGGTGCAGGTTTAATTGTTCCATAGGGGCAACTTGAGAGTAACCACCACCCGCAGCGCCACCTTTTACACCAAATACCGGACCCATTGAAGGCTGGCGAATGCAGGCCATTGCAGATTGGTTAATCTCTGCGAGGCCTTGTGCTAATCCGATAGTAGTGACGGTTTTGCCTTCACCAAGAGGTGTCGGTGTGATCGCCGTGACTACGACTAATTTACCATCTTGTTGGTTGGCGAGGCGTTCAAGTGACGTGAGAGACACTTTAGATTTGAATTGCCCTAATGGCTGATGTTCGTTGTGGTGCAGGCCAGCTTGCTTGGCAACCTCACTGATGTTTTTAAGGGGAGTAGAGCGACAAATATCAATATCAGACAGCATATTTGATCCTTATATCAGAACCGAAAGGCGGTACGTAAACGTTTGCGTGGCGATAGTACTGTATAAATTTGCCAAGTAAAGGCAAACCACACGAATTATGTGCTGGAAGATAACAGATCTAAAGAGTCATTGCGCGAGATCAAATCTTAAACGAGCAAAATATTCGATATGATTAACTTCAGCTGCCGTTATATTGGTGTTGAATACAAAAAGGGCTGCATATAGCAGCCCTTCAAGGAATGGGTAATCTCACTTGGCGTTAACCTTTAAGAGGTAACTGCCTAATATGGTGGATTAACGATCCCAGTATGTTTCTTCTAAGCTATCTTCGCGTTCAGGTAATGCACGAGAAAGGCGAGGAGAGTGCTGAGTCAACACTTCGTAGCTTACACGGTTTGCGTACTTACAAATTTGAGACAGTGAAGAGTAAGTTAGACAAGTGTGCTCGTGTTTCTCTGAGTTTGGTACATTCACGTGGTGGTAGCTATTTGCTGCCATGTCGTGAAGTAGTGCTGAAAGTGCACCATCGCCAGCGCCATTGGTATTCTTAATCTCAAGTGGGCCACCTAGGTAAGGGCCAATGTGAGAGTACACTTTTACTGGGTCTTTACAGTCTTGCTTACGCATCGCACGGCTGAATTCGTATTTATTGAACTCAGGGATGTTACCCGGTAATAATGGCAGTGTGGTTTCGCGTTTCGCTGGTTCGTCAGTGTAACCTGCCATGTATAGACCAATAGGACCTGCAGTACATAGAACTAGGTCAACCCACTCAAGTGCCTTGTTAGCAGCCAATAGAGGATCTTTTTCACCCGTTAGCGCTTCACCTTCATCTTCGTTCATCGCGACGATGGTTACGTTTTCTTTCAGGTATTCTTGCCACCATTCAGCGTTGCCTTCGATCACATACTTAGTACCAAGTGTTAGTACAACAGGCACATTGTGCGCTTTCGCGTATTCAATCGCTTTTTGTACCGCTTTTGGCATCGGATCTTCAGGTTTGCCACGCATTAGGTATGACGACACAACCAATGCAGACGCTTTCTCGAACACTTTTTCAGGAATGCTTTCTGGAAGAAGTTGGTTCATGTGGCCTTCATTGATTGCAAACGTACGTTCGCCATCTTCAGAAATAAGCGTGTAGCAACGACCGATTGGACCATCAACAGTTTGAAGGTGGTTTAGATTCATACGAGAAGAAGTGCGGCAAAGGTAACGATAACCAAATGAGCCAACTTCAATCTTCTTAGACATTACGCCAAGCAGGACAGATTTGCTGTCCGCAAGTACGGAATAGTTGTGCAGTGTGTTGCCGATAGTATCGCCAGGATATTGATGCGTGATCAAACCGCGCTCAACTAACTCTTCATACAGCGCATCTGCTTTACTTTCTTCCAATACCAGTGAGTGACCTTTACTCAGCTCGTATTTTTCTAGGAACTCGTTGTCAACACGGGCTTCGATATCAACAATCGTTTGGCCAACACCCACAATCGTTGCGCGGTGAAGCTTAGGCGTTTGTTGAATTTGGTTGACCAACGGATCACGTGCGTGAGTTGGAAAGTAGTGCTTAGATTTACGCTGTCCAGGAAACTTCATATGAAAAATACAGTGAAAAAATTTTGCCGCATGATATCACATTTTGTTTCTGTTTCTTTCATTTTTATTACATTTTGAATCACCTGCACAATGTCTGTACAGGTGATTCAACTAACTATATGTTTGAAACTACTCGGTTGGCTTTACTAACGTCGCTGGATCAACGTAAGCCTCTGTACCCCATAGTGGAACAGTTGAAAGGCTGTGTTTGAAGCTACCTTCTGTTTCTTTGGTGGTGTAAGACAAGTAAAGCAGCGACTGATTCTCTGCATCGTAGATACGACGAACCTTCATTGTTTTAAAGAAGATACTTTTCGATTGCTTGAATACCACTTCGCCAGACTTACTCTTGTCTATTTGAGCAATCATTTCTGGTGTAATTTCACCTGTTTGACGACAAGAGATAGAGCTATCACTTGGATCAGAAAGGCTAAGGTTTGCTTCGATTGATGCGATATGACAGGTAACACCCGCGATCTTATCGTCATCTAATGAAGACATCTTGATATCCTTCATTGTGAAGAAACCCAGTGAGACGTCGCCAACCTCGTTGTCCGAACAGCCAGCTAACATTGTCACGATACCTGCTGCTATTAAGGCTTTTTTCATAAGAAGTCCTTTTTATTTATATAGTTCTGTTTACTATAAGGATATTGAAAGCTTGGATACGAGTGTAGAGCTTTTCGTTAAGTTCTTAAAGGATGTTGTTGGATAATGAAAAATATGAAGCATTTAAAGTACTTGTTGGCCTTGGTCATGCTCTGTATGCTCTCTGCTTGTAGCTCGGCACCTCAGCCGACCGTATGTCTTCCAAATAACTGCGATATTTGGGGATACTAACCGTAGGTACTAAAAGAATGAATAACGAAATACCTGAAATTGCACACAAGAAAAACCAATGGCTATTTAGTCAGCTCGATATTGCTTACCCCGCAAAAGAGAGCCTCCTCGGCCGTGAACTTTATCAAAGCAAACTTCCATCCAAGACATACCAACTCCTAGCACAAGATCAAACTCCTTCCCAAATTGATGAACTGCATAAAGTCGATTTCCATAAATTGACCGTGCTATTTTCACTCAACCAAGCAAGCGTTTACCAAGATGAAATCGAAAGGGCACACATGCTTGAGTTCTTGAGCCAAATTATGCTTTCTGACGATCATGTATTATATATTGGTACTCAAAACGGTGAAGTTGTGGCGAGCGCTATCGTCACAGAAGCGGATGGTTCCCTATTGATCTCGGATGTCGTTGCTGAAAATGGTCAAAGTATCAACAACTTTGCTAAGCAGTTACACGATTTTTGGGCACAAGATCATGCTTCTTGCGATAAAGTATGGATCGAGAACTAAAGATTCTTTGACAAAGCGTTAATCTAAGTACAATACCCCGTCTTATTTAAAGGGTATTGTATGTACAAGCTATTGATATCAATCGCTGTATTATGTGTTAGCGCTTATTCTTCACTCAGTTTTGCTAACGACTGGGATATAAAACGCATCCTAGTTTTACACTCATACGAACCTTCTTATCAATGGACTGCTGACTTCCAAAAAGGGATAGACAGTGCGTTCAGTCAGTCTCAAACCGAAGTTAAACTCTCAATAGAGTATTTGGATTCAAAGCGTATCCACAGCCCAGAGTATTACGACTCTCTCGCGAACTACTTACGTGCGAAGTATGCAGGTTATAAATTTGATGGCGTAATTGCGACGGACGATAACGCAGCCAATTTTCTTGAATCTCTGCCTAATTTGATTGATCGCTCCACACCTGTCGTTGCAGCCGGCATCAATGATTTCAGCACCGACATGTACGCGGTGTCTGACAGAGCAACTGTGCTTTACGAGAACGATCAGATAGACGTTAATATTAAGCTGATCTCCAAATTAAGACCTAATCTAAAGAACCTCTATTTCATCAATGATTACAGTGTCACTTCTGAGCTGATCCGTAAAGATATAAGCCGTATTATGGCAGACTTTCCATCGATTAATTTGGTCGAAATACGCGATTTGTCGCTCAAGCAAACAAGTGAGTTCTTGAAAGGGGTATCTGCTGACGATGCAGTCTTACTGAGCCACTACAATACTGAGTTAGATCAAGGTGTATATCATACCTATCAAGAGGTCGCGGAAACCTTATCTGCATCGAGCGCCGCACCAGTGTTTGCGTTATGGCAGTTTAATATAGTCGGTGATGTACTCGGAGGTTATGTAAACCACTCGCGAAGTATGGGTGAAGAGGCCGTTAGTGCATTGGATAAGTATGTGCCTCTTAATTTTTCTACACCTTTAGTTCCCGGTGACAACAAGCGTTTTGTTTTCAATTATCCGGCGCTTAAAAAGTTTGGTATTGGTGATAATGTACTGCCGACAGGATCTGTGATTGTTAACGAGCCTTCCTCCTTTTTACAAAAGAACTTTCAATTGTTGTTGGGCTTAATCATGGTCATTACAGGGCTGAGCGTGATTATCGTGATGCAATTTATTACCCTTCGCCAAAAGAAAGAGTTGGCAAAAAAGAACAAGCGAATCCTTGCACTACAGAAACAAACTTTGAATGTTCAAAAAGACATGATTCATGTGCTGGGTGAAGCCATTGAAACTCGCTCTGGTGAGACGGGTAATCACGTTAAGCGTGTAGCCAAGTTATCCGCTTTGCTTGCTAAGTATCGTGGCTTGAGCCATCGTGAGGTCGAGATGATTGAGATCATCAGCCCAATGCACGATGTGGGTAAGATTTCAGTCCCTGAATCAATCTTGGATAAACCTGGGAAATTAACCGACCAAGAGTGGGAGGTGATGAAGCTTCATACTACGGCTGGCTATAACTTACTGAAGAGCGGAGCGGGTGATATTACCAACCTCGCAGCAATCATTGCTAACGAACATCACGAGCGTTGGGATGGTGCTGGATACCCTAATGGCAAAGTGGGAGATGAAATACACCTGTTTGCTCGTATCACTGCCGTAGCCGATGTATTTGATGCACTGCTTAGTGCACGTTGCTACAAAGAGCCGTGGCCATTAGAGATGGTGGTCGATTTGTTCGAGCGAGAGTGTGGCTACCAGTTTGATCCTCAGCTAACTAAATTGCTACTGAAACACTTACCCGAGTTTGTCGCTATCCGAGATTCGTATCCCGATACTGGAACTATAGAATATGCGTCTGCACCTACTATTGAAGCAAAGGTATTAGAAGAGTCGGTTGTTAGCTAACCGTTTCTTTATCTGAGTAGCCTATAAGCCATTTTTTTATCGATTCACCACGATCCGGCTAGAAAGTAGTGATTTATATATTTTCCCCTGAAATTGAGTCGCTTATGTAAACCTCGCAGTCTTTGATTTCGTAGAATCTGGGTTAATTTGATGAAAGCTGTTGCTTATACCGAGCGATAAAGTGATCAACTCCATATTTCGCGAAGAGAAATAAGCCTGTATCTGCAAACTGTTACCTCAATCATCTCGCGCATTGAAAGAACACTATAGGATAAAACTTGGATTCAATCTGAGTGAGATACCTATGCGGTTAGAACAGACTAAATGTGTGATTTTCGATTGTGACGGAACACTTATCGATAGTGAAAAGCTGTGCTGCCAAGCTTTGGTGAACGTTTTCACTGGCTTTGGGGCGGAGCTAAACGTCAACGACTGCTATGCGCACTTTCAAGGCGGGAAGCTAGCCGACATCTTAATGGATACACAAGAACGTCTTGGGCTATCTATCTCGATTGATACACTTGAGCCGTTATACCGCAGTGAATTAGAAGCACTGTTCCAGCGTCATTTAAAACCGATGGACGGCGCTATCGAACTTATTGAATTTCTCAAACAACAAGACATCGAGTTTTGTATCGCTTCCAATGCACCGAAATCTAGAGTTGAATCTTCATTGGCGATGACAGGCATGCTAGACGACTTCAAAGGCAAAGTGTTCTCAGCTTTTGATGCTAATAGTTGGAAGCCAGAGCCTGATCTAATCATGTACACGGCCATGAACATGGGCTTTCTACCGAATGAGTGCATCTACGTGGATGATACGTTGAAAGGGATTGAGGCTGGTGTTCGCGCGGGTATCCAATCGTTTCGACTGCGCCCGAGTATTGATGAAGCAATCGTAGACTCCGAAGCCGACTCAGCAGAACTCGCGGCTCAGGATATCTACAGTTTAGAAGAAATCTCAGTTTGGATTAATGGCAAGCACTGCTCAAATGGTGGTATATCGAATTCTGCAGCTTTGGTGGGGTAGAGCTTAGTTGAAGGCTGACTACCTTACTAAATTGTTTGGTGTGGAAACCGCAAGATGCACAAGTAAACTTTTCTCCACTTTCTGAAAGCAGATATTCGTCGTGTTGGCATAAAGGGCATGTAATGTCGTCGGTGTTTGGTGTTTCTGTTTTATTCATTATGTGTCACCTGCAGCAAGAGGGTAAGCGAAAAAAGACCCGTTCAATTAGATTACTCCTAAGCTCGAATATTAGACAGTTCTGACACTTCTTAATCTCTCCTTTGCGACTTGCTTCATGGTAATTGATAATGTCATCGTTATTGACCATGGTTCTTGTAATGTTATTAAACAAAAGCCAAAAAGAAAGGACCCATTACGAGTCCTCATTAGTTTGTTTTCAATTCACGCCGCTAGTTCACCAGTTGATCCTTAAGTTCGGTAGCGTGCCAATGTCTGAGATAGAGAAACCGACGCTTCTGTTAGCCTAGATACGCCATTTGAAGAATTCTGAGCCACGTCTTTAATCACATCGGATTGGCTTCGAATATCGTTAAGCTCTGCTGCAATCGTATTGGCAACGTTACTTTGCTCATCGGCTGATGTTGCGATTTGGATACTCATGTCCATTAGTGCTTGAGCTGAATCTGCAATCGAGTTTACGTCGTGACCAATGTTTGAAATCAACTGGCTACTGGTTTGCGCTTGGTCAACCGTCTGTTCGGTGATCTTCGCGATATTTTGGCTCTCTTGCTGTAAGCGTTCAATCATCGCTTGGATTTCTACAGTAGCCGACTGAGTGCGGCTTGCCAGTGTTCTTACTTCATCAGCAACAACAGCGAAACCTCGGCCTTGCTCGCCCGCACGAGCGGCTTCAATCGCGGCATTTAAAGCAAGTAAGTTAGTTTGCTCTGAAATAGCATTGATCGTCGTGATGACCTCGTTAATTTGGCTCGTATTCACATTCAAGCTAGTAACAGAAGATGAGGTTTGCTCAATCAAAGAAGAAAGGGTGGTGATTTCCGAGATTGCCTGTTGAACCTTCGCATGGCTATCGTTGATTTGCTGCGCGTCTTGTTCTGTTTGTTCAGTTGAGCGTGCAGAGATGTTAGAGACTTCATTTGCCGAAGCTGTCATCTGATCCATTGCTGTCGCTACAGAGTCTAGAGAGGCATTTTGGCTCATGATTTGTGTTTCGCTGCGCTTCATCTCAGTTTCGAAAGAAGCCGATGTTTCGCTTAGCGTTGCTGCACTGTGGTTTACGTTGTTGACTAACTCACTAAGCGTGTCCATTGAACGGTCAAGCGCACAACCAATCGTGCCGAACTCATCACGGCCAGGGTGGAAGCCAAGGCGTGATGTTAAGTCACCATCACCAATCTTTTGAGTCGTTGAATAAAGAACCCAAAGTGCGCCGCCTAGGAAAGTCGCTACCCAGTAACAGAAAAGACCAAAAGGCACACACCACAAGAAGCTCAGTAATAAAGTGTACAGTGCTTGCTGCTTTTGATTCTGTATATCGTTAGTTGAAACGGTAAGTGAGTAGTAGTTGCCATCTTGTGCGAGTGCTGTGGCAGTCACAGAACCATTATTTGAAATAGTGGTTTGTTGAGCGCGAGTTTGCTGGCTAACAGAGCGAACAGATGCCGGGGAATCTGATGCTGATAAAATGCCTTGCAGTTGATACTCGACCTGCTGTTTTGCAGTTACGTCAATGTGTTCCATTTTGTTGACGTAGTTCAGTCCAGCTAGGCTTGCCAGAGCGGCAAAAAAGATTAAGAAAATGACCCAAAACTTGTCGTTGATCGACATCTTAATAAACAGTTTGTCTATCGTTCGAAATTGTACTTCTTTCATAAAAACTCCACGGTAAATCCTTTACCGTGGACTCTAAATAACCGACCTCAATAAAAATGTGACTTAAATCGACTAATTGTGAAAATTAATGATAGTGATATGTCATTTATGAGATCTGAATCAAGTAAATTAGTTCTGTATAGGTTTATTAGCCTAAAGAAGGCAGTAACCCTACTGAAATAAGAACTTGAATCGCAATGATAAATACGCCAACGCTACCTGCTAAAAACAACGCTTTGCTACCGCCTAACACTTGGTAACTGGCTTCTGAAGATTGTGGTTTGACAGAGAAATCAGTGTAACGAACCTTGTAGACCATCACTGTTGGTAACAGAATCGCGAGCACTGAAAGTGCAATGGCTGCGTAGCCTAAAGCCATGATGAAGCCTTGTGGGTAAAATAAGGCAAACCCCAGTGGCGGTAAGAAGGTGATAGCAGCTGTCTTAACACGTTTTGCGTTACCTAGTTTCTTGCTCAGTGAGTCGCCCATGAATTCAAATAAGCCCAAGCTCACACCAATAAAAGATGTCAGCAGTGCAAGGTCTGCAAACACACCGACGATCACGCTTAGGTTGGATTGATGAACCGTTTGCGATAGCGAGACTAATAGCGCGCCCAAGCTTGTGTCAGACAACAACTGCTCTTGGCTAATCACGCCCAAAGTAACACTTTGCCAGAAAACGTAGATAACCAGAGGCAGTGCCGAGCCAATAATCATTACCTTACGTAAAGAACGAACGTCACCATCTAGGTATCGAACAATTGATGGGATGCTGCCGTGGAAACCAAAAGAGGTAAACACAACCGGAATAGCCGCAACAATAAGGCCTTGCTGTAAAGGCATGCTCATTAAGTATTGAGAGGTAATGTTTGGCGCTAGGAAGCTGAGTACCAAAACCATCGCGATAAGCTTTAAGCCAAACAAAACGCGGTTAACTTTATCAACACTATGTGTACCAATCGTAACAACGCCGGCAACTAATAGGGTAAATAGAAGCGTGGTGATTTGAGCATTAAGTTCGATACCCGCGATATCCGAAATTCGTTGGTTAAATTGCGCACCGCCGCCAGCTATGTATGCCGCACACAGAGCGTAGAAAAGAAACATCACCGCGAAGCTCGCAATCCACTTTCCTTTTGTCCCCAAAATGGTATGAGCTAACGTGTGTAGGGTAGCGTCAGATTCTGCGAATTGGTGAAGCTCTACCATTAATAGCGCAGTAAAAGCCATTAACGCCCATAAACCCAGCATCAAGAAAAGTGAAGTTGAAAAGCCAATACCTGCAGAAGCAAGTGGAAGAGCGAGCATGCCAGCACCAATGGTTGTGCCTGCAATGATCAAAGTACTACCAAAAACCTTTGATTTATTCATTGTATATAATTCTTTACGTTAGGGTGTGTTTTCATTGTAATTCTTCTAGCTTAAGCGCATAAACCCAAAGAATATCTCGATTTTGAAGTATTCTGATTGAGTTTAATTCCAAATGCAATTCTTATTGTAATTAAAAACATCCACTGTAAATTAATATTTACACAAAGGGCGTGTCAGCATTCAAATGAGCAAAGCAAACGTTTGACCATGATCGGTTTCAAAATTTACGAGTAATTTGTTGTACTTGGTGTAAGGTGGCAGTACATATGTCGTTCGCGTATACCCTTTAACGCAAAAAAGCGTTAATGATCGCGAGTAGCTTTAAGCTATGAATATGGAATGGGTAGAGTAGAGTGCGTTCATCAAAGTGACATAATATAAGTCCAAGATGGTGCACTAGTTAATCGGACATCATGTCCACATCAAGGAATAGAGGGGGCACAATGAGTGACCAATCTTATAATGACGAAAGTCTAGAGTTGTTAGATGCTATGGAAATTGGCATTGATTTGTCTGACTATGAGCAGACAGTGAAACAGTTAGCAGAAGAGCTTTTCAAGTCTTCGAACTAAGCTTTTAAGATCTTTAATTCAGTTTCAACTGAAACGTTTTAAAGCTAAAAGTTTTCTTAGCTAAAGCTTCTCAAAGCAAACAATTCTAAACTGAGCAAATCGTATTCGCTCACACGTCATACCAAAACTATCCTCATTAAAGTTCGCGAAGATAAACGAGTACGTTTACCATGTTACTTAGTTCTCGATACTTTAATGAGGTTCAATGAACTTTCTCGCACACCTTCACATCGCCAAGCACTGTAACAGTAACTTAGCAGGTAACCTGTTAGGTGATTTTGTTAAAGGCGACCCTAATAAACACTATTCTGATTCCCTTTCTGACGGTATTAGGCTTCATCGATTTGTTGATAGCTATACTGATCGTCATGATGTATCTCGTTCTGCAAAATCACTTTTCTCAGACCAAACACGACGCTTTGCGCCTATCGCACTCGATGTGTTTTGGGATCACTGCTTAGCCAATCATTGGGCTCAGTTTTCACAGCAGACATTAGAACGTTTTTGTTTAGATAGCCATGAGCAGATCTTTGAACATCAAGAGCCACACTGGCCAGAAAATTTCGTTATGGTTCATCAGAAAATGGCTGAGCATCGATGGTTAGAGAGCTATCAAGACATGTCGTCTATAGAGGTGGTATTGCAGCGAATGGCGTTGAGAAGGCCTAAGCTCGGTATGCTCGAGGCATGTTACGATGACCTCGAACGTCACTACGATACGTTGCAGTGTCACTTTAATGAGCTTTATCCCAACGTTTTAGAAGAAGCGAAGCAGTTTAATGCGCTTCAAATGAAGAAAAATCAAAAGGAAAGGTAAACAGCGTAATGCAGGTTTGCTACAATCCGCGCCTATTTAATCTTTGAGCATCATACTATGTCTGAATCTACAAAATCTTTTAACCAACTAGGATTATCTGAGCATCTTCTTGCCACGCTGTCTGAGCTTAATTTTACGGCTCCTACCAGTGTTCAAGAACAAGCGATTCCATTGGTATTAGAAGGCAAAGATGTACTTGCTGGTGCTCAAACGGGTACAGGTAAAACGGCCGCGTTTGGTTTACCGATTATTCAAAGATTAATCGAGACAAAAGACAATGTTATTCCGAACCCTAAGCTCGTTCGTGCGCTTGTGTTAGTACCAACTCGTGAATTGGCACAACAGGTTTTCGATAACTTAACT
This sequence comes from Vibrio sp. 10N.247.311.12, assembly GCF_041467515.1. Classification (NCBI taxonomy): domain Bacteria; kingdom Pseudomonadati; phylum Pseudomonadota; class Gammaproteobacteria; order Vibrionales; family Vibrionaceae; genus Vibrio; species Vibrio sp. 10N.247.311.12. The sequence continues at coordinate 34,822 of NZ_JBFSUV010000005.1, read as the reverse complement.
AGCTACGCAAAGGGCACCGACATTAAAGTCGTGGTGGCTTACGGCGGCGTTAGCATGAAGGTTCAAACTGATAACCTACGCGGTGGTGCAGATATCCTGGTCGCGACGCCTGGTCGTCTTATTGATCACATGTTCACTAGAAACATCATGTTGAGCCAAACGGAAGTACTGGTAATGGATGAAGCTGACCGTATGTTAGATATGGGTTTCATGCCTGACATCAAACGTATTCTTTCTCGCATGAATGAAGTGCGTCAAACCCTGTTCTTCTCTGCAACGTTTGATAACAAAATCAAAGCGATTGCACACCGTATGATGCAAAAGCCAAGTGAAATTCAAGTTACGCCAAAAAACAGCACCGCTGAAACCGTAACACAGATGGTTTACCCGGTAGATAAGTCGCGTAAAAGTGAATTGTTAGCGTATTTGATTGGCTCAAAAAACTGGCAACAAGTGTTGGTGTTCACAAAGACCAAGCAGGGTACTGATGCTCTCGTTAAAGAGCTAAAGTTAGACGGCATTAAAGCGGCATCAATCAATGGCGATAAGAGCCAGGGTGCGCGTCAAAAAGCCCTGGACGATTTCAAGTCAGGCAAAGTTCGTGCGTTGATCGCAACCGACGTGGCAGCTCGTGGTATTGATATCCAGCAGCTAGAACAAGTTGTGAACTATGACATGCCATTCAAAGCCGAAGATTATGTTCACCGCATTGGACGAACTGGGCGTGCAGGTAACAGCGGTTTAGCGATCTCTTTGATGAGTCAAGATGAAGCTTACCTATTGGGTGACATTGAGCGATTACTTGATACGCGCTTGCCTCAAGAGTGGCTGGAGGGCTTTGAACCAAGCCTAGAAAAAGATCTAGCCCCCGATCGTGGTGGTCGCAGCAAGAGCCGTTCATCAGAAAAACGTAAGATGAAAGCAAAGCTTAAGATTCATCAAAATCGCGGTAAAGCTCGTCGCTAAAAAGCTGGACAAAGCTCTAGTTTAAAGATCTCTACATATAAAAATGCGCCGTTGCAGTTAGTTCTGTAACGGCGCATTTTTGTTTCAAGTAAATCAAATTACGACCAAGGAAGATAAAAACACTGGATTAATGATGTTCTTGGTTGCACTTCCATACACAGGGCACTTCATAAATCAGCTCTTCAATCGAGGTTGGATTTAGAACCCACTCTTCACCAATATTGAACTTGCTTACCATCTGCGTGTTGAAAAGGTGCCAATGCTTAAGTAGGGCGTCTTCGGGTGAGGTGACCATATCACCTTCATTCCAAGTGCTTTCCATAAAGGGAGTGAGACATACTGCTCCGTGCGCATACATGATCATTTGCCACTTAATCTCATAAATGTTGATCAAGCTCTCTGGATTCGCATCGTTATACTGTTCAGCTAACATGTTGATTTCTTTTTCGACATCGCCAACATTGTCGATAAAGTAATCGACCAAGTTATCTTTTTGACGAACAGAGTCAGTGATAAGTTGCATCGGTTTTCGTGAGTGAATCATGTTGCTAAAGAGGCGCATACTAAATAAATAGATAGTAATGTTTGGTGCGACGCCTTTTGGTAACTCTTCCATAATCTTAGCAATATAAGACTGAAAATAGGCGTGTAAACAATCGCTTATCGCATGCCAGATTTTTTCTTTGCTGCCAAAGTGGTGGCGAATAAGGCTATGCGATACACCGGCTTTCTCACTGATGTTACGAAGCGAAACGCTATCATAACCCTGCTCACAGAACATATCCGCAGCAACACCCATGATCAAAAATCTAGTCTCTTCAGCGTCTTTTGCGCTTCTTCTACCTTGTTTCTTTTCGGTCATCTTCATTTCACATAATTACCTGATTACAACATTCTACACTGTTTTTACTGAAATAAAAAATACTGCACAAGTGGAAAGTAAAGCTTGAGAATTATTTAATATTAAATATACTGCCCACCTGTGTAATAAATCATAATAATTAAACGGAGAGGCATCATGCAGTTCAATTTGTCGATCAATGCCATATCGAGCAAGCGCATGGGAGCTGTTATTGCAGCACTATTGCTCGCAGGCTCTCTAACTGGATGTGACAAAGTTCAGTCAGAGGAAAATGTGCAGGTAATCAAGCCAGTCAAGCTGTTCGAAATCCCACAACAGACTGATATTGATCTCGATAGCTTCATTGCAAAGGTTGATGCAACCGACCGTGCGGCACTTTCTTTCCAAGTGGGTGGAGATATAGAAACCTTCGATGTTCGTATGGGACAAGAAGTGAAGAAAGGTCAGGTGTTAGCCGTATTAGACGCGACGGATTACCGTATTGCCGTTGACGCAGCCCAAGCTAAATTTGATCTGGCGAACAGCCAATACAAACAAGCTTCTGAGTTGTATGCGAAAAAACTGGTCAGTACCGATTACTACGACCAAGCCGTAAACACCTTTACTGCCGCTGAAGTTGAGTTGGACCAAGCAAAAACAAACCTTGGCTACACCACCTTAGTTGCTCCATTCGATGGCGTGGTATCGATGGTGTTTGGAAAACAATATCAATTGATCGCAGAAAAGCAGCCTGTACTGAATATTTTGAATCACAGTGAGATGGACGTGACGTTTTCTATTCCAGTATCAAAGCTTGAAGATCGTTCTATTCAAGACCTAACGAGCTCAAACATGTGGGTTGTGATGGATAGCCACCGTGGTATTCGTATCCCGACTCGCTTTAAAGAAATCTCTACACAACCAGATGAAGACACCAACAGCTACCAAGCGGTTGTATCCATCGAAAAGCCGGAAGGCATCAATTTACTTTCTGGGATGACAGCGCAAGTTGAAGTTCAGAAGCATAAATCTGACTACGGTATTGGTATTGTGGATTCAGCTTGGTTAAACAAAGACGTAGCCCATGGTGAACTATGGCGTTATAACCCTGACTCTCAACTGATTTCTAAAGTACAAGTCCTTCTTGATGAGCAAGGCAAGGTTATCGACGGATTGTCGTCTGGTGACCTTATCGTTGAAGCGGGTGTGGATGTGTTATCAGACGGACAACAAGTAAAAGCTTGGCTTCGTGAGGGCGGTATTTAATGAACCTTTCAAAATTATCAGTTGTTGTCGCGTCGGTTCTGTTACTTCAAGCCTGTAACAATGAAGCTGTTCACCGTGAACAACCACCTTTGTTGGTTTCTACCTTTGAAGTTGGCGCACCGCTTACTAATCAGTTCAGAAGTTTTAATGGACAGGTGATGCCAGCTGAATTGACTCCCTTGGCATTTAAGCTAGCAGGCGAGATTCAACAAGTATTAGTAGAAGCGGGCGATAACGTCGAAAAAGGGCAGTTATTAGCCACCTTAGATAACGCAACGTACGTCCAAGATCTGACTGATGCTCAATCTCAATTCAAACTGGCGAGCAAACAGTTGGCCCGTGGTACTGAGATGTTTGGCAGCGAAATGTTATCGCAATCAGAACACGACCAACTGACGGCTAACTACAAGCTCGCATCGGCGAATTTGGCGGCGGCAAAACGCAAGCTAGGTTACACAGAACTTTTAGCGCCATTCTCAGGAACAGTCTCAACTGTCGATAAGCAACGATTCGAAAATACGACGCCTGGAGAAACACTACTGAGTGTGTACCAGAACGACAAGGTGTATGTGCGAATTCAAGTATCAGATTCGATCTTGGCGTCAATTAGCCCAGACATGCTTTCAAATAGCTATCGTCCTGAGGCGACCTTTGGCGGTCACACAGGCCAATATCCACTGACGTATCTAGAACACACCAGTGAACTGCACCCACAATCCCGTACCTACGAATTTTGGATGCAGATGCAGCAGCCTGAAAGTGAAATCCTGCCAGGCACGAGCGTTACGGTCAATGTAGATATGGCGAAAGCGGGCCTGAGCGATGTTCAAGGCTACCAATTACCAATGACAACGCTAGAAGCGGGCTCTGAAGCGAATCAGTTCTATGTGTGGAAAATGGAAGACGGACAAGCATTCAAAAGCGAAGTAGAAGTCGACAAGATCAGTGGCCAAGGCGCACTCATCGCTCATGGTGTTGAGCAAGGTGAGCTACTCGTAAATTCGAATTTAAGAAAACTCCGTGACGGAATCCAATTGTCAGGAAAAGCAGAATGAACATCGCAGAATATTCAATAAAGAACAAAGTAATCAGCTGGCTGTTTCTAGTCATTTTGGCCATTGGCGGTGTGACGTCTTTTGGTAATCTATCCCGTTTAGAAGACCCAGCTTTTACCATTAAAGATGCAATGATTATTTCAACTTACCCTGGCGCTACGTCAATGGAAGTTGAAGAAGAGCTGACTTACCCACTAGAAAAAGAGATAAGACAGCTTCCGTACATCGACAAGATTACCTCGACATCATCGAACGGTATGTCCCAAATTATGGTCAGTATGAAGATGGACTACGGTCCAGACGAGTTGCCTCAGATCTGGGATGAAATGCGCCGTAAGATCAACGATCTACAACCAACACTGCCAAGTGGTGTAAATTCCGTTCAGATCATCGATGATTTTGGTGATGTGTTTGGTGTGATGATCATGCTGACCGGTGATGGTTACGATTACGTTGAGCTCAAACAGTACGCAGATTACCTAACGCGTGAAATCGAACTGGTCGACGGTGTCGGTAAAGTAAGCATTGCAGGTGACCAACAAGAACAACTGTTTGTTGAGATGTCACTGGAACGCTTAGCCGCATTGAACCTAGATATGTCGACGGTTACGTCACTGCTAGCACAGCAAAACAGTGTGGTATCGGCAGGCGAGGTGATGCTGAATGGTCAAAGCCTTACGATCAAGCCAAACGGCACCTTAAGCACGGTTGAAGAACTAGAAAACCTGATCATTCATGGTCGCGATACAGGTAACCTGATTCGCTTGAAAGATGTCGCTGAAGTAACTCGTGGTATTCAAGAAAAGCCGGGCAATGTATTAACGTACAACGGTAAACCAGCAATCAACTTGGGTATTGCGTTCTCTTCTGGTGTAAACGTGGTTGAGATTGGTAAAGCACTGGATGCGGAACTGGATCGCCTAGAAAGCATTAAGCCAGCGGGTGTAGAACTGAATTACTTCTACAACCAAGCGCAAGAAGTAGACAAATCTGTGGCTGACTTCTTAATCAGCCTAGTTGAAGCGGTAGCCATCGTTATCATTGTATTGTTGTTCGCAATGGGCTTACGCAGTGGTTTGATCATCGGTTTGGTTCTTCTATTGACGGTATTCGGTACCTTCATCCTGATGGATTACAACGATGTTGAACTGCACCGCATCTCTCTGGGGGCACTGATCATCGCGCTGGGTATGCTGGTGGATAATGCGATTGTTGTCGTTGAAGGTATTTTGGTGGGCTTGAAGAAAGGCAAAACCAAGCTTCAAGCAGCGAAAGACATCGTCAAGCAAACACAATGGCCACTGTTAGGTGCGACCATTATCGCTATCACAGCGTTTGCACCGATTGGTTTGTCGAAGGATGCGACAGGCGAATTCATGGGTTCACTGTTTTGGGTACTGTGTTTCTCACTGTTTTTGAGTTGGGTAACTGCACTAACACTAACGCCATTCCTTGCCGAGATGTTGCTTAAAGAAGAAGACAAGGTTGATGAGAACGAAGACCCATACAAAGGCATCCTGTTTGTGGTATTCGGTGCGTGTCTGAAAGTAGCACTTCGATTTAGATGGCTTACTGTAGTTAGTATGGTCGCTCTATTAGCAGTTTCTGTCGTCGGTTTTGGTATGGTGAAGCAGCAGTTCTTCCCGCCGTCAAATACCCCAATGTTTTACGTAGACATGTGGATGCCAGAAGGCACCGATGTTCGTGAAACGATCAAGCAGACAGAAAAAGTTGAAAGCTACATTCGCCAGCAAGACGACGTGGAGTTTGTAACGACAACGGTTGGGCAGGGCATGCAACGTTTCGCACTGACTTACCAACCAGAGAAAAGCTACGAAGCGTACGCCCAGTTACAAGTAAGAACCACTGACCGCGACACTATGTTTAAGGCTCTAGCGGCGCTAGACAAAGACTTAGCGAACGAATTTGAGCAACCAACGTTCCAGTTCAAGTTGATTGAGTTTGGTCCGTCACCCGCTTCAAAAATTGAAGCGCGTATTATCGGTGCCGATCCACAAGTACTGCGTAACATTGCAGTTGAAGTCGAAGACATCTTGCTTGCCGATCCAGGCTCTCGAAATGTTCGTCATGACTGGCGTGAACGCACTAAAGAACTTGTACCACTGTTCAACGAATCTAAGGCTCGTCGCCTAGGCATTTCAAAAACTGACTTGTCTGAGACATTACAGATGGCGTTTGGCGGTTACAACATCGGCCTACTGCGTGATGGTACTCATATGTTACCTATCGTGGCGCGTTTACCGGAAGAAGAGCGTTTTGATTTCGAATCGCTAAACAATGTGAAGATTTGGAGCCCATCACTACAAACTTACATCCCAGTTGAGCAAGTGATTGATGGCGTAGAGCTTCAATGGTCTGAGCCACTGATTCAGCGTCGCGACAGAAAACGTACGCTAACAGTATTGGCTGACCACGATGTTCTTGGTGATGAAACGCCAGCGAGTCTGTTTGCTCGTGTGAAACCAAAGGTAGAAGCATTAGATTTACCAGAAGGCTACAGCATTAGCTGGGGTGGTGAGTACGAAAGCTCTAAAGATGCGCAAGAATCTCTGTTTGGTTCACTGCCAATGGGTTATTTGCTGATGTTTATCATCACGATGCTTCTGTTTAACTCGGTTCGTAAGCCGCTTGTGATTTGGTTTACGGTTCCACTCTCTATCATTGGTGTTTCAATTGGTCTGTTAGGTACCAATATGCCATTCAGCTTCACAGCGTTCCTTGGCCTACTGAGCTTAAGCGGCATGATTTTGAAAAACGGTATCGTCCTGCTTGACCAGATCAACACCGAACTCTCAACAGGTAAAGACCCATACCTAGCGGTTGTAGACAGCGCGATCAGTCGTGTACGACCGGTATCTATGGCAGCACTGACGACTATCTTGGGGATGATTCCCTTGGTATTCGATGCATTTTTCGGCTCAATGGCGATTACCATCATGGCAGGCTTAGGCTTTGCTACCGTACTAACGCTAATAGTAGTACCAGTGATGTTCGCTATTCTATATAGAATCAAACCGTCCACTGCGGGTTATTAGGGAATGATATAAAACAGATTTTTTTAAGCCAGCCCAGTCAAATTCGACTGGGCTTTTTTATGCGTGTTGTCCCTTCCTGAAATGTGTTTACACATGAGAGTGGCAAGCGGATACGAATAGGGAAGTATTAAAAAAGCCGCTAACCAATGGTCAAGCGGCTTCCTGTAGAATAGAGAATAGAGAATAGAGGGCAGTTCTAGATTGCGAGGCGGAGATCTAATTCAATCGGCTTTGGCATCGCCAAGTGATAGCCTTGATACATATCGAAGCCTAAGCTTTGCATTGCTGCGAGTTGTTGCTGGGTTTCGATACCTTCGATTACGGTCTTAGCACCAATTTGATTAGCAAGATTGAGAACCAACTCCATTTCGCTTGTGTTGCCCTGTTCAAAATCCAACATGACAGAGCGATCGATCTTGATGATATGCGGGTTGATATGACGAACGCGCTGTTCTGTTGACGCTTGAGTACCAAAATCATCAACAGCAATTTGAAAACCATTTTCAGCTAGAGAGTGGGCTGCATCTTTCAAACGTTCTTCACTCTCTACATTAAGCTCGACCAACTCCATCACAATTTGTTCGCACGATAAGTTAAGCTCATGCAGGCGCTTAGCTAACAAGCTATCGCTGACCTTTTCTGCAGCAAACAACTCACCAACGTTTGGAAGAACGTTCAAAAATAGATGTAAATGACGGATTGTCGATTGTGCGAAGTTACGGATATGAATCGCTCGACTCAACCTCTCTACATTGATTTTGTCTGTGCTTGAGGTTTCGTCGGAATGGAAGAAGTGATCAGGACGAACAATATCACCTTTGTTATTTGAAATGCGCACCAAAGCCTCGACACCTATTTGAGTCATAGAAGAGTCGAATATAGGTTGATAGACGCTTCTAAGCGTCAGGTCTTGGTATTTCGCAATAAACTGCATATCAGCATCTACGGATATACAGCTAATAAATTCACTTCTGTCTGATAAAATCATAGTCGCTAATAAAGAGGGGTTATTCAATGGCGGACATACATGTCTCGGCTGTCACAATATTGACAGGTGTAAGTAAATTGTCAATTAATAAAAACTCATTTGTAGAGCCAATATTTAATTAAATATAATTAACGAAAAAACAGCATGATAATTGATATTAGTCATTAAAATTATTTATCATTCACCATTAATAATGATTATTGTGAATTTAATCTCTGAGTAATCTATCTCATATCAACATCAATCAATATAAGCTTTCAGCGTAAATACACCAGTTAAAAGTAGGGACAAAGCCCCAGGTTATGGGGGAATGTCAAAGTTGCAATATCAACAAGCAGCTCCGTTTGCATATAAATGATATCTACTTCTCAAAATATGAATGATGATCTGATAAGTTATTATTTTATTGAAGATAAACTTTGATTGATTATTGGGCAGGGCTTGATATGTGTTTTTATAAAATATTGGGATAGAGGTCTAACAATGTACTTTCAAAACTGAACGAAAAAGTTGACCCGTATTCCTACTGCCATTGAAGTACCGCATAAAGTTGCAGGTATTTACGAACCAGTTGTTGATTTCTTGACCGTTTTAAAGGGTGTCCAAATTTAATGAAGCAAGGGCTGATTTTAAAATTATTATTTAAGTCAGTAGCGAATTGAGAATCACTCTCTCTTAGCGTGATACCTTGTTGGCTATATTCCGTGATCTCGTCTGGGAGTTCACCCATCCACCAATGCAATAGTTCACCGCTGTTTTTACTTCGGGTTATCCAATGGTCGGAGACAATGATCAAAACGTCATTGGGTTGGATTGCAAATCCATACTCTGATTGCCAGTTATGAATGTCCAACATCAACTTTCTACGACAAGTTTTCCCCGCGCTCACCATGTGGTGACTGATCATCCAAACTGTTCCTATTTCAGAGGAGATTCGGAAGTGTCGTGGGGTTTCACCAGAAGAAAGCATTTCGAGCGGGCTGATGTTGCTTGCATGATTAAAGCTAACGAAGGTGTGCTCCATTCGGCGAGCAAATGCCTTTCCTATATGGTGCTCACTGATCCCTTGATTGTGCACCGTAGGGTAGTGGCGTTCACAGAGCTTTAGGCAATCGTCTTGAAATTGATTAACGCTTTTAATCACTAGATCTAATAACAATGAAGTCCCTTATACACAGCTACTATCTTATTGATGGGCAATAGTACGGTAATTGCGGTTCCGTTACCTATCGTCAAAGTGCGAGTTCTTGATCTCTCTATCAAAATTAACCATTGCTGAGTGATTTTATGGATAGCACTGGCGCTCTACAGGTCTGTATTCTAAATTATGAGGAATTCTAGCTAGTTACCTCGACTATAGTCTAGTCAGCAAATCACAATTGATCTACTTACTCTTTATTTGGAAACATTCATGACCATTCAATTAGATTCGAAACAAAAGTCTGAGCTTACTAATACGCTCCAAAAGTACCTGCAAGATGAACTTGATGTGGAGCTTGGTCAGTTCGACACGGAATTCTTGGTCGATTTCATAAGTAAAAAGTTTGGGGCGGTTTACTACAACAAAGGGATAGAAGACGCTCAAAAAGTCATGGAACGTAAAATGTTAGATATCTCAGATGAGCTTTACGAGATCGAACAAATCGTTGAAATCTAACGTTTAGCCCAAACTTGTTCAAATAATTTGAATAACTCGTTTAATTTGAAATGATGTTACCAATGTAAAGCTTGGTAAATAATATGTTACACAAACTTGGTGTAGGGTACGCTTTTCGAAACTACACTACTCGTTAACATTCGGAAGAGATGCATGGACAACAACGTTAGAAATTACAACCCTTTAGCAAGAGCGATGCATTGGATTTCAGCTCTCGCAGTATTTGGCTTATTTGGTGTAGGCCTGTGGATGGTTGATCTTTCATATTACAGCGAGTGGTACAAAACAGCGCCAGACTATCACCGCTCGGTAGGCATTCTTTTGGCTACTGTTACTGTTATCCGCTTGGTTTGGAAACTAGTTACCGCGTCACCTAAAGTAGAAGGTAAAAGCTATGAAGTTGCAGCAGCGAAGATCGCTCACGGCTTTATGTACATTAACTTAGCGGTTTTATTTATTTCAGGTTATTTGATTTCAACATCAGATGGCCGCGGGATAGAGGTATTCAATTGGTTCACTGTACCAAGTATGGGCGAACTGTTTGCAAACCAATCTGATCTCGCAGGTACGGTTCACTACTATGCTGCATGGGTACTGATCATTATGGCATCAGTGCACGCCTTAGCGGCGATAAAACACCACGTTATCGACAAAGACGATACGCTACGAAAAATGATAGGAGCTTCAAAATGAAAAAGTCAATTATCGCTACAGGATTAGCATTTGCTATGGCAATGCCTTTCGCTGCGAACGCCGCTGATTACGTGATTGATACAAAAGGTGCGCATGCTTCAGTTAACTTTAAAGTTAGCCACCTAGGTTATAGCTTTATCCAAGGCCGTTTTAACACATTCTCAGGTGATTTCTCATTTGATGAAAGCAACGTTGAAGCATCAAAAGTAAACGTAACTATTGATACAACAAGCCTTGATTCAAACCACGCAGAGCGTGACAAGCACATCCGTAGCTCTGACTTCATTGATGCAGGTAAATTCTCTGACGCTACTTTCAACAGCACAAAAGTGGTTGATAAAGGCAACGGCAAACTTGAAGTAATGGGTGACCTTAAGCTTCACGGCGTAACTAAGCCAATCGTTATCGAAGCTGAATTCATCGGTGCTGGTCAAGACCCTTGGGGCGGTGAGCGTGCTGGTTTCGTGGGTACAACTCGTCTAGAACTTGCTGACTTCAACATTCCAGTAATGGGCGCTTCAAGCTATGTAGACATGGAACTACACGTTGAAGGCGTAAAAAAGTAATCTAGCTTTCTAGCTCTCTGACAGGTATCAACATTATTTAGAAATATCAAAAGTTTGGTCGATACTAAATAGGTCAGCAGTTAGAAATAGAGAAAGGCGCAAAGTTTTCACTTTGCGCCTTTTTTATTGAGATAAATGGCAACGCGTTTAGGTCTGTTTTGTGTCAAACCGTTTAGTACGTTAAAAGCCACCATTTGCCTCTAGCCAGTCAACGTTGCCATGACTGAGTTATCTAATTGAACTACTAATCCCTAATAGTTCAACTTACGATTAGTTAAGCTGTTTCTAGTTCAGCTTGAGGAACCACGTTTAGTCGGTCACCGTAGATTGGACGCAGTGCTTGCATCACTTCAATGCGAGTCAACACACCCACCATCACGCCATTTTCTAACACTGGAAGCATATGTGGTTGGCTTACTTTCATCGCTTTTGCACGCTCTTCTAGAGAAAGAGATGTCAAGCGAGTTGCGAAGCCCATGCTTGTCGTCGGGTACAGTTGCTCTTTGTCGATGCATAGGAACTCAGCAACGTCTACTAGCTTGTCGTTTGCATCGATTGCCACAACGTCACGGCTCATTAGGTCTACGACTTTTTGGCCTTTAGTTGGGATGTAATCTTGGCACCAAAGGTCAACCATTACGTCATGAACAGAGAAGATACCCACTAGACGGCCTTCAACATCACAAACAGGAGCGCTAACAAGTTGCGCGTCTAAAAGTGTATCAATCGCGACTGATGTTGGCATTTCAACGCTCAATGTAATTGGTTGAGTGTTCATGATTTGCTTGATAGTAGTTGCTGTGTTCATAGTAATTTCCTTAACTGACGTAATTTCTGTTGTTTGTGTAATAGCGGTAATTTTTGCTGCTTTAAGTTGTGGGCGACGGTAGATACTCCAGTTGGCTAAGCCGACCAATACTGAACCACCTACGATGTTGCCGATTGTCACTGGTATTAAGTTTGCTGTGACAAATTGCATGACGTTTAAGTCTGCGTACTGCGCTGGTGTTGCACCGATTTGCATCCAGAAGCTTTCCGGGGCGAATGTTTGAATCGTGATGCCTAGCGGAACCATGAACATATTCGCCACACAGTGTTCAAAGCCTGAGCTTACGAACATTGCAACGGGTAACACGGTCATCATTGCTTTGGTCATTGCGTTAGCAGAGCTGAACGTTAACCAAATCGCTAAACACACCAACAAGTTACAAAGCACACCCAAAGCAAACGCTTGAACTGGGGTGTGGTGTAGCTTGTGTTGAGCAATGTTTAAAGCGTTTAAGCCCCATTGCCCGCCATCCAGTTGATACAAGCCTGCTGCGCTTACCAAAGCCAATAGGAACATGGCACCGATAAAGTTGCCGACATACACCTTGCCCCAGATAGACAGCATCTTAGTGAAGGTGATTTGCTTGTTAGCCCATGAGATGCTTGATAACACTGAGCTGGTAAATAGCTCACCACCGCAAATCACAATCAAGATCAAACCCATACTGAAGGCAAGACCGCCGGCTAAGCGACTCAGTCCCCATCCAGCATCAGCGCTGCCCGTGGTTACCGTGATGTAGAATAAAAAAGCAAGCCCGATGAATGCGCCAGCCATGATTGCCAAACTCAATGTCATGCTGCTGGTTTTATTTGCTTTACTTAATGCAAACTTCTCTGCTTCCGCCATCATTTCTGTTGGTGAGAACAGTTGATGATTTTCAGAAGTGCTGGTTGCCATATCCCCCCCTTGAACAATCCGTCATGTGTAATTCCTAGTGTTAATGACCTGGTTAATCCGTAATGGTTAATCAGTAATGTTTTGCAGGGCTCGTTGTGTCCTGCCATTCCAGATTAGGGCGTTGAGGGGTAGAGGTAAAATTGATAATTTTTAGAAACCACATCAAATTTATTGATATAGATTTGGTTACGCGTAGAATGAAATTGATTGCTCATTGGCTTTATAAAAAACGAGCATCAGGACACAAATAATTAAAAGCATTAAGGATGAATTTTGCGTTATTCATTAAAGCAACTCGCGGTATTTGATGCAGTAGCAGACTCCGGGAGCGTTAGTCAGGCAGCAGACAAATTGGCGTTGACTCAGTCAGCAACAAGTATGTCTCTTGCACAGTTGGAAAAAATGCTCGGCAGGCCTTTGTTTGAAAGGCAGGGCAAGCAAATGGCCCTGACTCATTGGGGCATGTGGTTAAGACCAAAAGCGAAGCGTTTACTGCAAGATGCGCAGCAAATTGAGATGGGTTTTTACGAGCAGCATTTGTTGAGTGGCGAACTCAAATTAGGTGCTAGCCAAACTCCAGCGGAACACCTAGTTCCGGATCTCATCAGTATTATTGATAACGACTTTCCTGAGATGCGAATCTCGCTTGGCGTGCAAAGTACCGACGCAGTCATTGATGGTGTATTAGATTATCAATATGACTTGGGTGTTATCGAAGGTCGTTGTGATGACAACCGAGTTCACCAAGAAGTGTGGTGTACGGACCATTTAACGGTGGTTGCATCGGCTCATCACCCGTTTGCGAAGCGTGAACGAGTAAGCTTGGCGCAATTAGAACAAGCAAAATGGGTATTACGTGAACATGGTTCGGGTACTCGCAAAGTTTTTGATAGCTCTATTCACCATTTAATTGGTGATCTTGATGTTTGGCGAGAGTATGAACACGTTCCTGTTTTAAGAAGTTTGGTTGCAAACGGCCCATATTTAACGTGTTTACCTTATCTCGATGTCGAACAGTTTGTTGAGTCTGGTCAACTGGTCACATTAAATGTCCCTGAGCTTGAAATGGAAAGAACCTTGTCCTTTATTTGGCGTGCAGATATGTCTGAGAACCCACTTGCTGAGTGTATTAAGCGAGAAGGTAAGCGCATGATGAAAGGCAAGCCATCGTTTCTGTAACGATAAATTGATAAAATACTGATAACCAAATATGTTGAATAAGCGATTTCGGTCTCTATCTAGTGATAAATACACATCTGCATACATTATTAACGTGATCGTGATCGGCTAAATAAGGGCTATCTTCCCATAGTATGCTTACTTGATTTTAAGTGAGGCTAAATCCGGTTGCGTTCAATTACGTAATTAGGCTTTAGAAATAGTATGAGTACATTAGTCGCGATTTCATTAACAACAGGTATTTTGTCAGGTCTATGGGGATGGATTGCTATCTCTTTCGGCTTATTGTCATGGGCAGGTTTCTTAGGTTGCACCAGTTACTTTGCTTCGCCAACAGGCGGCGTTAAAGGACTTGCAGGTAGCCTATTGACCAACATGACTGGCGTATTCTGGGCAATGGTGATTATCGAAAGCTCAACCTTCGCAGGGTTAGAGATTTTAGGCTACATGATTACTGCTATTGTGGCTTTCTTTATGTGTATTCAAGCGAAACAAGCGTGGCTAGGTTATATCCCAGGCACCTTCATTGGTTGCTGTGCGACGTTTGCTGCAGGTGGTGATTGGCAACTTGTAGTGCCATCTTTACTGCTTGGTGGTGTATTTGGATACTTGATGAAAGCAACGGGGCTATGGCTTCACGAGAAATCGACTCAATCTTCGGAAGTTGTTGAACAACACGCTAAACAGGCAAAGGCTTAATTCGTTAACCTAACCTTAGTTAGTCACTGTGAACTCTTGCAAGATAACCCCCAATTAATTTGTATATCGATTTATACAGGCACACCGTTTGGTGTGCCTTTTTTGGTTGAGGCGACTAGCTAAATATTTCATCAGTAGAGAAACTGATAGCATCTATAAAACAAATTATGTTTAGGTATTTCCATTCGCCATGGTGATCACGCGTTTTAATGTCCACCTTAATAAAAGCGGAATGCATTCTTGTCCTTGATTCTCGCAATGAGAAACAATGGCGAGTGCAAGGTCGGGTTTTGCATGTTTCTTCAATACCTTGGCAACCACTTTCTTTGGAGGGATAGGGTGATCGTATGGAATCTTAACCATGTCACGGAAAAAGCTCTCAAATCCATTCATATATAGGTAATGCTCGATATCTTTATCTGGCAGTTCCGTGAGTCGATGTCTTTCCTGATCATTACCAAGCTTCGATAGCACCGTTGCTGCGTATTTTTTACCCGCCGCATCGCCGTCAGTTACCACATGCCAATCGATGCCAAACTCTTGCGCGACCTTAATCAGTGCCTTAAGTCCTGATTGGGCGAACTCAATAATCTGCACACCTTCTGCTGCTAGGTTATAGCCACATTGGTTGGCAAGTTCATTGAACAACCAAACCTCGGTTTCACCTTCTACTAATAGCCAACAGCGAGCAAATAGTGCCCCAGAGCGGTGGAAGCGGATATGAAAACCAATTCGTCGAAGTTCATCCTTACTGAAATGGTTCATGTTGAGTTGATTGGCGATGGTTTTGTCTGACTGACGAACCAAGCGACGAATCGATTGAAGTGGGACCGCCGCAAGTAGGTCGCCACTGTTGGTGGTCAGGATTTTCTGCATGGGCAATTTCTGCATCAAGCTCCAAGCCCTTGCCAAGTGTGTTGGGTGTAATCGACCTTCTGGATCTTCAAGGATCAAAAGAGGGCGCGCACATCGCCTTAAGTCGTTTGGCCCTTTAGCTTGTAGATAAGCGTTAAGTAACCCCATGAATAATAAGCGAGTTTGTTTGTTCTTGGTCTCTTCGACAAGTTGATGAATACTCTGATCATTGGCACCCGCAGAATAAAGCAATCCGTCTCGCTGTTTTCTAGGGTTACGACGAGAAGTACTTTTGAAAGAAAAATAGTGCTCAATCAGACTTTGCATCGACTCTAGGCTACTGCGCATTTCACCCTTATTAACATGTCCGGGTATCGCCATAAGGCGGCGGCAGGTGTTGTCGATGCGCTTTTCTATTCTTGCCTGACGGCCATTGCCATTGCCGTTACTGGCGTTTCCATTCGTGCCATGACCATTGGTTGTGTGATTATGTCCGTTCCCATGCCCGTTATTTGGATTGTTGTTCCCATTTCCGTTTGCATTGTTAGCGTGACCGTTATTAGCGTGAACATTAGTCGGCAGGTGAGCATTGTGGTTGAGTGAATTTCCGTTGAAAGGGCGATCAAAGTGCCTTGCGTCTCGTAAACGGATCACAGGATGTAAGGTCATTAATTCTTGAGCGAGCTTTTCTGAGTGATGGAGTTTGAGCGGATTACCGTCCAAACCAAGAAATGCATAGTGTGTTGTTGTCTCATACTGTTCTAACGTCGCGCTGATGCGATAGTAGATGCGAAATACGCCAAATTCATCTTGAACCCAAATAGGTTTGAGTTTGCGATAACGACCTGCGTTAAGTTCGCTCTTATCGTTAGCTTTTAAAGCGAGAACAATTTGAAGATGTTGAGACTGCGGGTGTGAAACAGAGTAATCGACATGAAAATCGGTCATTTCAAAGTGATATGGCACACCGTCTGAGGGCAGAATGACGGAAAGGGCATCCAATAATGAAGACTTACCCCAAGTATTTTCACCAATAAGCGTGGTTAGCTCGTCAAACGCGAGTGACATGCGCTTGATACCTCGAAAGCCAGAAATCTCGATTCTTTCTAGTTGCATAGGCTTACTCCTAACGGAAGGCTCTGCTAATTATTTGAAAGCTAACAGATATCTTTAATCATAATCGAAAAATCCAAATCCGGTATGCTCACCTGTCACAAAAACCGTTGTTTATTAATACGGTGCAAAATGAGATTTTTGATCTATCTCGAGTATTTTTTTGCAGTGCAGTTTCATAAAATTCACGATTCTGTCATGATTCTCGACCTAGTATGAAGGGACAAAGAGAGAAGAAAATATGACTAAAAAGAATAAGCCGACAAAAATAGTGTTGGCACACATCAACGACACCCACTCATACTTTGAACCAACCTCGTTACAGCTATCACTTAAAATGAACAACCACATCATTGAACCTTATGTCAGTGCTGGTGGCTTTGCTCGAATTTCAACACGCTTCAAACAAATAGAACAAGATGCCCAGCGTCAGAAGGTTGGAACCTTGTTCTTGCACGCTGGTGACTGCTTCCAAGGCACGTTGTACTTTTCCTTATTCAAGGGAAAAGCCAATGCCGATTTGTTGAATGCCCTTAATATAGATGCCATGACGCTCGGTAATCACGAGTTAGACATGGGTAATGAGCCCGTTGCGATTTTCGCGAAAAGAATCAAATTCCCGCTGTTGGCCGGTAACTGGAATCTATCGAATGAGGATATCAATAAAACTCATACGCTAGCGGACAACGACATTGTTAAGCCTTATCGGCCTGAAACACTAAGTGCTTCTTTTATAACGAAAGAGTTTGATGGCGAGAAGGTCGCAATATTCGGCTTAAGCATCGACAAGATGGCAGGCATCGCTAACCCAGATATCGATACACCGTTTGAAAATGCTTTGGAAACAGCAAAAGGGACCATTGAGCAAATCCATCAAGCAGGTATCAACAAGATTGTGTTACTTAGCCATCTTGGTTACGAAGCTGATTTAGAGTTAGCAGCCAACGTAACAGGTATTGGTGTCATCGTTGGTGGTCATAGTCATCGCTTACAAGGTGATTTCTCTGATATCGGCTTAGTTAAAGATGATGAATACGGTGTGAAAATTGGTGATACCTATGTTGTGCAAGCGGGTTTCCACGCCATGAGCTTAGGACACTGCGAAATCGAGTTCGATTCTCAAGGCAAAGTGACGCACTTCAATGGTAAAAACGAACTGTTATTAGGCCGTCGACTCTTTATAGACGCGAAACTGAGTGAAGTAGGGCAAGACGATGCCCACGATATGGCGTGTGAGTTTTTAAACAATCACCCTAATATTGCAGTGTGTAAGAAAGATCCTGAGCTGCAGAGCATTCTGACGGATAAATACCAGCCGCGAGTTCGAAAGCTTCAGCAACAAGTGATTGCTCATGCAGACACTAAACTTCGCCATGTACGTATTCCAGATGCTAAAGGCCCGAGTCAACTAGCCCCCTTGGTTGCTCAATCATTTCACCATCTAATGAACAAGAAAGGGCATCACGTTGACTTTGCCATTCACAACGCCGGTGGTGTAAGAAATTCACTGAACAGCGGCGATGTCTCTGTTGCCGATATTGCCGGAAAACTACTACCGTTTGCCGTACCTATTGGTGTGTATGAAGTAAAAGGTGAAACGATCGCTTGCATGCTTGAAGGTGCAATCAATAACGCGATTGATAATGGTGTCGTGGGCACAGGTTCAGGTAGCTTTCCTTATACACATAATTTGAGGTTTTGTTACCACAAAGAAGCGCCTATAGGACACAGGGTTCACCATCTAGAAATTCACTCTGATGATTCAGGTTGGCAAGCTGTTTCTCGCAACCGTATTTACCGGGGCGCGTCGTCAGCCTATACAATGAAAGGCAAAGAGGGCTATAACGCTGTGTTGGATATGATCGGTGATGGCACGGTCACCACTGACTCTATGGCAGACTGCTTCATCGAGTTTCTGCAAGACCACCCAGAGTCGCTTCAACTCAATGAACCGTTGAATTGCATGGAGTGTTTTAGATAACTAAAGCTAATACTGATATTTAACACTATTACTTTGGGTTATTTATAAAATTGGCATTGTTTATGCTTTATCTCTGCAGGTCGCCTTCTTGTGGAGATATGCATGGATAAGAAAGATTGGTTAGATGCGGTAGCGGTTGTCGGTTGGGTATCAGTTTGGTCAGCGTTAGTGTATTTAATACCTGCCGCAGGGCTGTAAATTGCTCTTTTTGCAACTTCATTACGCAGTGCAATAGTGTGTTTGACTTGCGAATTTATTCTTAGAATCAATTCGCGTGTCTATTTGACAAAGTGGCATCAATCAGAAAGGAGCGTTTGCTCCTTTTTTGCTTTTTCCGTGCAAATTTATATAGACGAAACACAACCAGAGGATTATTATCCACGCGTTTGGGGAGTAGTTAGCGCAAGTTTACATATCGTCATCTCGTTAGGCCAAGAGTCTATCCGGTATGTAAAAGTGAAATCCCATATTTCACTTCAACGAGACCAACGCAATCACAGTCAAGATCCGTAATGGAGCTTGATATGCTTTGTTTGCGGAAGGTCTTTGTACAGTTCTTCCGCCCGGAGGAATAATGAACTCAACTCAATCTCTATTATCTACAAATAGTGAATCCTTTTTTTCATCGCCAATCATGACGACTTATGCGGGCTTTTTCCTGCTAACGGTTATTCTCGTCTCTATTGATATCTATCAGACTCGTGGCGGTAACGTTACTATCAAGAAAGCGGCAATCTGGAGTGTTTTCTGGTTTGTACTTGCGTTTTTGTTTGCTGGCTCGATTTACCTATTTTGGGACATTTATGCGCCGAACAGTGACTACACAGCGCAAAAAGCAACCGTGTCATTCATTACGGGTTACTTGTTAGAAAAATCCCTTAGCGTAGACAACTTGTTTGTTTTTGCGATGATCTTTGCTCAATACCAAGTTCCTGAGCATCTAAGACCTCGTGCGCTTCTTTGGGGCGTAATTGGTGCATTGGTGCTTCGTGCAATTATGATCGCACTAGGCGCACAGCTATTGGCGGAATATCACTGGGTGCTTTACGTGTTCGCTGCGTTCTTGATTGGTACAGGTATTAAGCTGGCATTAGACAAGGGCGAAGAGGAGAGTGTGAATACTCTGCCTGAAAAGCTACTTCGTAAAGTGATGCCGGTAACAGAGGACTTCCATGGTCCTGCATTAATGGTTAAACAGGGTGCTAAATGGGCATTCACTCCAATGATGTTGGTCATCGGTGCGATCGCAGTCATGGACGTGATGTTTGCATTAGATTCTATCCCTGCGATCTTTGCGGTAACACAAGAACCGTTCTTGGTACTTGCGGCTAACGTGTTTGCGTTACTTGGTCTTCGCTCGTTGTATTTTGTACTGCAAGGTATGATGGACAAGTTCATCTATTTGAAACCCGCGCTTTCATTCATCATGGTGTTCATTGGTGTGAAAATGCTTCTGGTTGATAGCGAGTGGGCTATCCCAACTTACTGGTCATTGGCGGTATTGGTTTCTACGATGACGATTGCGGTTATAGCGTCGGTTTATGCGAAGAAGCCAGGCATTGAACAAGTAAATTAAAAACAAATATAACTTATCGAAAAGTCGATAATGAACACGTGGCTGATGAAGTGGAAAATTTATTTATGTAAATTTTCTGTGACATTGGCCACTGTTGTTTGCGGGGTATTTGTACTAAATGCATGATTTAAACACTATATTGAATTTGTAATCACATAATCTGCATATCTATTTTGTGGCATTGTTAATGGTTTGTTTTATTAGAAAAACTAATCCCAAAATCTAATTTTAGTCATTTTTTAACCTGCAAAATATCACCTATTATTCTTGTCATCAGAACGAAACACATTAATAAATTTATAGAGAGGCAATCATGGCTCAAGCAGTACAAATGAATACTATCGCTGTTCCTAACTCTATGGATAAGAAAACCTACTCGGTTAACTTCAAAGGATTGATTGCACACATTTTCGATATTCTTTTCGTAGACAACTCTCCACGTAGTTACTACGCAAGCGACCTATCTGGTCACATGCAACGCGATATCGGTATTAACCGTTAATCTCAGCGTTAACATGTAAATATAGAATTTTAAGAAAACGCCAGCTTCTAAAGCTGGCGTTTTTGTATCTGAAATAAACTCAATCTCTTCGTAAACTAAGCACCTGAAAGAAAAACCTAGGCATAACGGTCTGTATTTGAGCGCCATTCAATTCGCTTTGTACAAGGATCTCGGTATGTCACACGCCAAACGCAATTCATCATTGATTAAACTTTGTTTATTTGCCTTACCGATCGGCTTCTATTCCTCAGTGTCGCTTGCACAAACCTGGAGTAATGAAGGCCAGCCCGCACAGGTTATCGAGCTCTTCACCTCTGAAGGTTGTTCAAGTTGTCCACCTGCTGATCAGTACCTCAGTACTTTTGAAGACCATCCAAAACTTTGGACACAAGTTATTCCGCTTGCCTATCACGTCGATTATTGGGATTACTTAGGTTGGGGCGACAAGTTCGCGAGTAAGGCGTTTAGTCAGAAGCAACGCTTGTACAAAGCTTATGGAGTAACAAGTGGGGTTTACACCCCCGGCTTTGTTGTCGATGGAAAAGAGTGGCGCGGTTACTTTAACTGGTTAGACAGAACGTTGCCTTCGCTCAAACAACAAAATAACCCCAAGCTAACGGTCAACTATAAAGGCGATACGTTCAGCGTAAGTTACGAAGGCAAAGGGGATTATGTTGCTCATATAGCTTTGCTGGCGATGAACGAAGTCACCAGCGTTAAGGCGGGTGAGAACAGGGGTAAGAAACTCGAACATGATTTTGTTGTGGTTTACGATGGTTATCAGCGTGGTGAGTCTGAATGGCAATTTAATATCAATTTTGAGCCACTTGTCGCTACACCAGACGCAGTCGCTGTTTGGTTAACCGAGCCGAATTCGTATGCACCGGAACAAACGGTAGCAGGTTGGCTGAACTAACTGCAACCCACGACAATTGTGTAGCTGGAATACTCTTAGACGAAGTTGGTACGGCGAGTATCGAGGTTCTCACATCGATAACTTCGCTTCTGACGGATATTAATCAGTGAAATAGAAGCGAAAGGGCGATTTAGTTACGTAATATTGCTGAAATACGTTAATATAGCGCGCTATTATTTTAGCTTTGAGTTCCTGCAATTAATGACTAACACCACTACACCAACCAACTTCTCTGATCTTGGCTTAATCTCTCCTTTGATGGCTCGTTTATCTGAGCTTGAATACCAACAGCCAACGCCTATCCAAGCGCAAGTTATTCCAAGTGTGTTAGCAGGACGCGACCTAATTGCAGGTGCAAATACGGGTTCAGGTAAAACTGCAGCATTTGCACTGCCGCTGTTACAAAAGATTCATGAAGATGCCCCTCTGGACCGTCGTTCAGGCAAAGGTAACTTTGTTTCTGGCCTTATCTTGGTTCCTACTCGTGAACTTGCTAAGCAAGTGGCTGACAGCGTTAAATCTTACGCTGTGCATTTCAATGGCGCGATTAAAACGGTTTGTGTGTTTGGTGGTGTATCGGTAAACACTCAAATGCAGGCGCTACGTGGCGGCACTGATATCTTGGTGGCAACACCGGGTCGTCTGCTTGACCTTATTTCAAGCAACGCTATCAAGTTAGACAAAGTGAAAACGTTAGTGCTTGATGAAGCTGACCGAATGCTAAGCCTAGGTTTTACCGAAGAACTTGATGCAATCTTGAAGCTCTTGCCGAGCAAAAAACAAACCTTGTTGTTCTCTGCAACTTTCCCAGAGCAAGTTAAAACGCTGACTCACGAACTTCTAAGCGATCCAATTGAAGTTCAACTTCAAAGTGCCAATGCGAGCACACTGGTTCAACGTGTATTCGAAGTAGAAAAAGGTCGCAAGACAGCGTTACTCGCACACCTAATTCAACAACATGAATGGCGCCAAGCTCTGATCTTCGTTAATGCGAAGAACAGCTGTGAGCACCTAGCAGACAAGCTTTACAAGCGCGGTATCATCGCAGAAGTATTCCACGGCGATAAAGGGCAAGGTTCACGTACTCGTATCCTAGAAGATTTCAAATCTGGCGAGATTGACGTTCTGATCGCGACAGACATCGCGGCACGTGGTCTGGATATTGAGAAGCTTCCAGTGGTAATCAACTTTGACTTACCGCGTAGCCCGTCAGACTACATGCACCGTATCGGCCGAAGTGGTCGTGCAGGTGAAGTTGGTCTTGCGTTATCTCTGATCGATCACGAAGATTACCACCACTTCAAAATCATCGAGAAGAAGAACAAGATTCGTCTTGAGCGTGAGCAAATTGAAGGCTTTGAAGTGGATGAAGAAGCGACAGCTGAACTGATCGCAGCACTAAAACCTGTTGCGCCACCGGCCGGTACTGGCAAGAAGAAAAAGAAGAAGAAAGCTCCAAAAAACCAAGATGTGTGGCTGAACAACAACTGATCTTGAGTCAGCAAGCCATATAAATCAGCAAGCCATATAAATCAATAAGTAATAGACATTCAAAAGGTGCTTAATTGCGCCTTTTTTGTGTCTGTAGGGCTGGGATTTGAGTCGTTAATAAACGACTGTTGCAGTGTTAAACAACCCGATAAGCCGTTCGAAGGATAGCGTCCTCCATAAGAGATTCGGCGATTTAACGCTTTGCTCATAACCTGTTCGGGTTTTGAGCAATTGGGTAACCGCGTGAAGACCTCGATTAAACAATTAGTGCTGGCCACTTCATTTTTCCTGTTTACCCAACACTCTTCTAGTGCTGCTGAATTTGAGGTTAAAGGGGTTAATAAAACTCTCACCGAAAATGTAGAATTATATTTAGAACCTTTAGCCGATGTTCCTGCATCACAGCTATCGAAAACGAAGCTATCTAAACGTATTCAAGATGCACTCAACCCTTATGGTTATTATCACCCACAGCTCGATATCGACCTCAATGATTCTGATAACGTGATCATTAACATCGATTCTGGTCCTGTCATGCGCATCGCAGAATCGATAGTAAAAATAACAGGTGAAGCTAGCCTAGATGCGGAGTTCATCAATATACTCAATCAAAGCAAGTTAGGCTCAGGTTTAACTTTGTCTCACCAAGAATATGACCAAACTAAGCGTGCGATTTTCTCTTTAGCAAAGCGGAAAGGTTATTTTGACGGCAGGTTTATCGAGTCAAAGATTGAAGTTATTCCTAGCGAGAACATCGCGAATATACACTTGTATTTTGCAAGTGGTCCACGCTACAAGTTCGGTTCTATAAGTATTCCTGATGATGGGGTTGACCCTACTCGTATCGAGAAAATACCCACCTTTAAAAAAGGTGATGACTTTGACACCATCAAGTTAGGTGAACTGCAATCTGATTTGTCAGACACTCAATGGTTTCGAAGTGTCATCGTACATGGTGACTTTGACAAACTTGATGACAACCTAGAAGTTCCAATTGAAATCATTGCCGAGCCAAGTTCTCGAAATATCGTGCAGGTCGGTGGCGGCTATTCTACAGATCTCGGTTTACGCGCCTCTCTCAGTTGGTCAAAGCCTTGGTATAACCGGAGAGGCCACAGCTTTGAAACACAGACATATTTGTCTGAACAGGAGCAATCACTTCAGTTGGGGTACAAAATCCCCACAGAGAAAGTCACAACGGATTACTTTGGTATTCAGTTTGAATCGAAACGAATTGATCACCGAGACACCAATAGCTTTACAAACGATCTTAAGTTCGAACGTTACTGGCAATTAGACAGTGATTGGCAAAGCACCATTTATGTCAAATACTTGCACGAACAGTACCGTCAGGCGTCTGAGGAAGAGCAATCGCAATTACTGTTACCTGGCATCAGTTTTTCTCAGGTTGATCGTAAAAATGATCAGTTGGAGCTCAATCATCGACACATCTATTCTGTCGAGTATTCTGACCCTAGTCTGTTCTCTGACTCAAGGCTGTTGCGGTTGGAAGGAAACAGTGTCCTTTCATGGGATATTAGTGACAGGCAGAAGCTCCATTTCCGCTCCAACGTAGGCATCAACATTGCCAAATCATTATCTGATGTGCCGTCGTCACTGCGGTATTTTGCTGGTGGCGATGGAAACCTGCGAGGTTATGGTTACGAATCTATCTCCCCTAGAGACGAGAATGGTGAACTAACGGGGGCACGTTATATGTTAACTGCTGGGCTCGAATATCAGCATCAAGTCTATCGTTCAATTTGGTTGGGCGCATTTCTTGATGTGGGTGATGCATTTGATCAACAAGCGGATTGGAAGCGTGGGACGGGCGTGAGTTTGATTTGGAACTCACAGTTAATGCCAGTTAAGCTCGATTTTGCTTACGGCTTAGATGCGCCTGAAGGCGACGAATTTCGTATTCATTTTTCCTTGGGTACTCAATTCTGATTTTTGTACGCTGTTTATGCACTCGCGAGGATGCGAACCATCTAATAGGATTCAAGTAAATCGAAAGAGCGTAATAACCTTTGTGCTTTAGCAAACACAAAGGTAAAAACAATGAAAAAGCTACGATTCGGTGTATTTGGTAATATGGGCCCTGAAGCAGATGCTCTGTTCCAAGATATCGTCGCCAAGAAAGAAACTGAACACGGCGCACTTAAAGACTAAGACCACATGGCCATGATAGTGGTGAAAAACTCAGATATCCCCGATCGATCTGAAGTGATTAACGAAGGCGGTACCGATCCTGTGCCTGAACTGATTGAGTCAGCGTGCATTTTAGAACATGCCAATGTTCAGTTTGGCGTAATGACCTGTAACACCGCTCATTACTTTAGACCTGAGGTTCAAAAGCACACCAACGTTTATATCGTCGACATGCTTCAAACCACCGTTGATCAAATCAAAGAGCAGAACTCTGAATCTGTTGTTGGTATTTTATGTACCAACGGCACATACAATTCGGGAATCTATGATCGTTACCTAACGGACGCGAATCTGGTGTTCGTTAAGCCAGATTCCTTTGAGCAAGAGCATAACGTGCATAGTGCTATCTATGGTGAAGTAACCGGTGAGATGACAGAGTGTGGACAAGCAATCCGAGAAACCAACGGGATCAAAGCGGGCGAGTTTGAGCGTAATGCCGCACTGCTTGCTGTAGCGATTCAATCCATCGTAGAGAAGGGCGTTGATACGGTTATTTGGGGATGCACGGAACTTCCTTTGGTTAGAAAGCAACTTGAAACGGCATTTCCAACAGTCACTTTTATTGATCCTATGGAAGCGGTAGCTGAGCGTGTCGTTGATATTTACCGTCTCGCTGAGCAATATGTGGAGCGTGGACATGTGGATTACAACATTAATGATGTTAATTCGATCTTCACAACGCTTGATATGGTGAACTACGTAGCCCAAAGAGCGATGACCTACCGTCTATAAGCTCAGATACGTGTATTTGAAACATGAGAAAGCCGCGAATTACGCGGCTTTTTTACATTTGGACTGGAGAAAATTAAAAATTAAGATTCGAAGCTGAACACTTAAAGCTCGAACTCGCCATTCATTTTTCGAAATAACCAATCAGGTACCTTGTTCCATGAACTGTAGTTCGGGTTCTTAGTATGGATTTGTTCCTCTGAAGCCCAGATGGTGTCACCTGATTGTTCTCGCGACACAGCCCAGAACAACTCCTCTTTCTGACGTGTTAAGTAGTGTGTCACTTGCTTCGCAAACTCTTCACTGTCAACCAACACTCCAAACTCAACGTTGAGAAAGTCTGATCTTGGATCGAAGTTAGAAGAGCCAATATAGGTGACACGCTCATCTAAAATTACTGTCTTGTTGTGGTAGTAGGTATCAACATGAAAGTAGTGATCATCATTGATCGCTTGGCTTTTGTACTCATAGATACTTACGCCCTTGTCGAGTAGAGTCTCACGGTGTTTTTCGTAATACGCAGGCACAAAGCCCGAATCATTAGAAGCCGATGAATTCGTCAGTAAGGTGACTTCGGCTTCGCTCTCTCTAAGTGCATCGACGAATACAAACTTGTTATCGCTTGGCACCATATAAGGCGTAGAAATAATAACCTTAGAAGGTGTCGGTACTTTTTGCTTCATCAAGTGTTCAATACGTTGGCGAAAGTAGGGCTTGTTGTCATTGAGTTTCTCCAGTGAGTCAAATACCGGCGTGACAGAGGCTGAAATGAACTTCGGTTGGTTTAAGCTCTTTATCTGCCTTTCGACTTCAGACGTGATCAATGCTTGATTCTTTTCACCTTTGTTCAACGCTTTGGTGAACGCTTGGTATTGCTCTTTCTCTTTGATTTTAATGCGTTCTTGAATTGGCACTACATGCTCACTGTTCCACAACGCTTGGTAGTTTCGGTCGAAAGCAGCAATCACGTCGCCTTTAAACAGCACATCCATATCAAAGAAGTTGGCACTTTCGCTGTAGCCAAAGTAGTCATCACCGATGTTGCGCCCACCGAGGATCATCGATTGGTGATCAACGTTAAAGTATTTCTCATGCAGTCGATTATCTAACTGTTTTTGATGAGTAGAGAAGTTGAGCGCACGACCAATCCAGCCAGCTTTACGTGACTCAAAAGGGTTGAACAGTCGAATCTCAATATTGGCGTGTGAGTCCAACTCCGCAAGCCATTTGTCATTGAATACCAACAAGTCATCCAGTGTGAGGCGCACGGCCACATCGCGGTCAGCGGCGTGTTTCAGCTCGTTTAACAGCATCAGACCCAGAGTGTCGTTTTCCCAAGAGAAGTAAGTCATATCAATCGAGTGTTTTGCTTGGCGAACCAGATCAATGCGGCGCGCAAAGGCTTCAGGCGCACTCGGGATCAAATAGACTTCGGCTTGATGTTCTGTGCTTTGCCAGTTAGCTTCGAAGTCGGGTTCAACATCGGGGTAAGGTTGGGCGCAGCCAGTAACTAAGATCGACAAAAATAGCACTATCAGCGCGTGAATACGTGTGAAGTACATTGTGATGTTCCGTAAAAATAGGGTATAGGTGACAATGGCCAGACAACTGGCCATTGTGGGAGTGATTGGTGACTAAGCGTTAGTTCTGGTTAGGAACTTCGTAATCAGGCATGTATTTTAAGGTTAGCCCAAGATCATTTAAGCCTTGAAGTCTACCGTTAGGCATACTGCCATCTTCAGATTCGTTGAATAGAGCATCCCAATCGTCTTCAATGGTTATTTGACCATCACCATCGACGAACAGTACGTTATCTTGTTGCTGGCTGTACTCATAGTCTGTAAACAGATTGTCGCTGAACCATAGGCGAGACATGTCGTTCATCAGAGCTTGGTCTTTTGAACTTAGGCTCACTTCTGAACCGTCTAGTTTATACGGTTTGTTGAAAATAAACGGCAGTTCTGAACCACCACAAGCACCGGAGATACAAGCAAACGTTTTTAGCAGGTCACCGATATCTAAATCGCCATCTTCACCTTGAGTATTGTATGTCCAAACGTTGAAGCTAGGCTTGAACGCAAAATGGTACATTGAAACTGGCGCGTATACGTCTGCATTTTCAGTTGAACGAATCGCTTGGTTACGTGCTGGCGCTTGGAATAGCATGTCATTCATCAGCATTTTGAACTCAGTCATGTTCTGTGTTGCACCACCCAGTTCATTTTCCAACTCAGGCTTGTAGTCTGCAAGTTCCAGTAATTCGTTGTTCATGTCAGAGTTACCTAGGCCAAAAAATAGCTTGGTCACGGCTTCATATGCGGTGGATGGTAGTAAATTCAGCACATCACCGAGTTCAATCTGCGCTTGAACTTCTTCAGAAGACATTGCTGACACCATATCGATAATGCGTTGCTTATTGCCATCAAGTTGCAGCCATACCGCGAGTTCTAAACCTTGATTGTTTTCGCTTAGCGATTCAAAAGTACCGTTGTCTACATCTTCCTTTAATAGCTCCAAAATGGTTGGAATTAGGAATGTCAGACTAGGCAGCATAGCCATCGTATCCGCGTCTTTTTCATTGTTACCAATGACTGTCGGTACAGAAAAATCTTCTGATATCGGTTGGCTGGTCAGGTGTAAACCTTGATTTGTACCATTGCTGTCAATATATGGTGCAAATGGCAATAAATTCGACATTGGAGTATTGTTATCATCATTTATGACCCCTAACACACTGCCTTCAACCCAATTTAGTACCTTGTTTACAGGTGAAAGTAAGGTGTTACGTTGCGCATCGAGAATCTTGTCTAGTGTTAAATTTTGTTGCTGCTCGATAGAGTCATCTGCACATACAGTTACAGGTGCTAAATATGGCTGATCATCAGCGATAGATTCTAAAGTATCTTGAATATCCTCTGGCAATATGTTTAAAGCCAGTATAGCTTTTAAAGCGACTTTCAAGCCATTCAGCTCAGGCTTCGTATCGGTTGTCTCTAATGCCTCGCATACAGCAACACTACTATTTTGTGCTGTTGCATTGCTTTTATATTCAAAACCGTATGGGTTACTCTGCATAATAGCGCGTTCAAAGTACTTTACGTCACCATCAGCATTAACTATCGAATCGACTACGTTATCTTGTTGAAGTATGCCAACCGACATCGCTCCTGAACCTTGGCCCATCAAAGTGACGTTTTCAGTGCTACCACCAAACTTATCAATATTCTTGTTAACCCACTGCATCGCACGCTTTTGGTCACCAATACCAAAGTTACCGCCCATTTCATGGTCAACCCACATTGAACCCAGTAGACCTAGACGATAGTTAAATGTCACGTAAATAAACGGGTTACCCTCGTCGGCGCCTTGCGCTACAACCGTATCACCTTGGATGAGCGGCTCTGCACCAGAACCGTATTCAAAATCACCACCGTGGATGAATACATAAACCGGTAGATCAGCATCAGCATCTACGCCTACTGGACGCCAGATGTTAAGGTTCAAACAGTCTTCAGATTGTATCTGTGAAACGGTCTTTAATTGAGGACAAGCATCACCAAACGCAGTCGCATCAATGTCACCCTCAAGATCAACAATGTCACTGTGCTCAAAACGCTCTGCGTCGGCAAACTTAATGCCTTTAAAAGACTCAACAGAAGCCAGTTTGTCGTCTTCGGTATTAGATGTAATCACCAGCTCTTCTTTGGTCGCAGTAATCATCACATCGCCGATTTGAGTGGTAAAGGTTTCTGCAGGTGCAGGTACGAGAGGTTCAGGTTTATCTGGCTTTGGAACCGTTGGTTCAACGTCTGTGTCACAGCCAGCAAGAGCGGCCGCAATAGCGAGCGCGATGAGAGAACGATATGCAATAGTCATAAAAAAGGTGTCCACAATAAAATTTGGTAAAGTAACGAACAGCGCATCGATACCGTCAAACCTGTCCTTCCATCAGGTGATTCGCTCCATCATTGGTGCGTTTGACGTGGTTGTTTATTTCACTTGCTCTCTGTTGAAAACAAGGGGGTGCAATGTCGTTGGTATGATGTCGGCGCAAGTAAACGTGAGATTTACACCGATATCAGAGTTCAATGAGCTAAGAGCTTATTAGGTCTAGAAGATCAAACGTTCTAGAATCGATAGCCAAGGTTCAATGTCACAGCCGAACGAGTTTCACCTTTGTTGTACAACACGGTCATGTTGTAATGCTTGCCAATCTGTTTGTTGACTCCGGTTAAAAATGCCCACTGGTTAATGTCGACACCAACGTCGTAATCAAACTCAATATCGTCTGTCTTTACAGTACCTTGCATACGTGAATCTAAACCTTGGTATTCAGCACCAACGAAGAATTGAGCGCGATAATCAACTAATTGGTAGCCCAACATTGGCTGAATCGTGACAATGCCGTCACCCCAATCATCCATCCCTTTCAGACGGGTTTGTGAATAGGTGCCGGTCAGTGATGCAAAGAACTCTTTGTAACCAACAGATAGTGTTGTACCCGCACCGCGTAAGTCATATTCGAGATGCAGTGGTACATTTAAACGCCCACTGTTACACAGTGCTGATACGCCCTCGCATAGTTTGTCACCTAGACCAGGTAGTTTGTTATTGAGTTTATCTTGTAGATATTCTCCCGCAGCGCCGGTGTAAGAGGCATCAACATTCGCGTCAACGTTTACCTTTCCTACATATCCGAATACATTCCAGAACGGCAGAATATTCACATCACCACGTATTGAAAGACTTTCTGCTTTAACCGTTGCAACGCTATCTTCAGGGTCGAACAGGTCATTCAAGCGCACACCGCCAATCACGTAATCGGTCATAGGAAGGTTCATGTCTTGATTGCGATAAGCAACTGAAACACCGAATGGTAATGGCAAATCGATACCTTGACGACGCACCATGTCACCCATTAAAGGGAATACTCGATCTAACTTAACACTCGCTTCTTGCATACGAGGATCTGAAACTTCTTTTAGACGCTCTTCATGCAGGACATTAACGCCGTTGTCGTCTTCATAAATTGCGACGGGTTCAGTTACAGCGCTCATGGTCATCGGTTTCGTTTTAGACGTACCCTCGATGTTAGTTGTCTTACGTTCAATAACGACTTTACCAGAGTCTAACGTTTGGAAATCAATCACTTGGTAATAGGTATCGACTTTTGACTTACCAAGATTAAATGGCTTGTCGTTGGTGATTACCATGCGTTTTGGTGTGCCGCCTACAAGTTCAATATCAACATTCAAGAAACGGAAATAGGCGATGTCTTGTGGTAAGCCGTATTTCGAATAGTTGAAGCTAATGGTCACGTCGCCGTTGTCTTTTTCATTGACTTTCACTGACGATGGATCGAAGCTTTCTGCATAATTTCTTAGTCGATACTCAGTGCGCGTAAACTCTTCAATTTCATCGATCAGTTTTTCGTTTTCATCCAGCTCTTGCGGGTTGTATTTGACGCGCAGGTCGATGTTGCCTTTGCTGTCTGTGTTTTTTATCAGATAGACGCTTGAGTCACGAACCTCATCGCCAATTTGTATGGTTCGATGTGCGTGTTCAACTAGGTGTTCGCCCTGTACGAGCGAACTGATTGCTAGCTTTGGTAAATCATGACTGATGCCATATTTGTCAAATAGTGCTCGACCTTTTTCCATAACTTCGCTGTAAGTATTGGTTTCTGCCGCAGACGCAAAATTGGGGGTGGTAAGTAATAGGGCGCTCGCTAACACAGAAAGAGTATGGGTCTTACAGGCGCTGGTGCGTATTTCAAAAAAACTCATGACGGTTTCCACGCTGAGTGGCCTCAAACCTTCGAGACTCAAACAGTCGATGTAATACTGAACGTCGTGTTCAGTTGTTATGTATTTATCCGTTAGGATTGCTAGTGTGAATGTCGCGACTAAAAATGCATTGCGTCAATCAATGAGAGGATTTTAATAGGAGGTGGCAGATCGCGTTAATCGCTTTTGATGGACGCTATCCTCACTTAGTAATAATTAGCATTAATCAATTGATTTATAATGATTTTCAATAGATAAAAAAACGGCCTGTGAAGTAAAAATACTTGGCAGACCGTTTTGTTGTGAGTTGTTAAGCGCATTTAGTTCTAAGCAGCTACCCTCACTCTAAATAGATCAGTAAACAACTTCGCTATCATCAGAATAATCAAAATGTTTACGAGCATCAAAAGTGGCGTTTCAATTCCATAAACAGGTGTGAGGTTGAGCGCACCAGATGTGAGAACAACTAATAAGTTAATACCCAATATTCGGTGTACCATGAGCTTAGGTGTCGCGAACACTTTCCATATCACCATAATGTTAAGGAAGTAGAATAGTCCCAGCTCCCATAGTTCTGTCATTAATGGCATCACAAAGATGTATTGCAACAGAACCACCGACCCTGTACCCAACACACCATAAAAAGCGTCCTTAATAACGCTTGGTGGCATGGTCGGCACCATAGAAGAGAATACACCGGCTAACATAGGAAATATGAAACCACCTGGAACTGGAAGATAAATCCAAACCAACAGCGATGTGATAAACATCGACACGCCTTGCAGCACTTTGCGCCCATCTTCATTCAAATGTTCAACAAACGTGCGATGTGCATGATGCCAAGACACGTCTTTATGATCACCTATGACATTGAGTTCACCCTCAACAAGAGATTGTTCTGGTGTTAATACATCGAACGTCTTCAAGTTGTGAGTAAGAACTGCCCATTGGATATCTAAGTCTGATTCGCTGTTACTTTGTTTGAGTAATGTATCTTGGATATGTGCCATTTCATCGATACGCAAGCGCCATGTTTGGATGTTCTCTTTAAGGTGGTAGCTTCCGGTCAGTGGCAGATCTAAAAGTTGATACAGCTTATCAATATTCGCGGTGTTGCTTTCAAGTGCGGCAATGTCGATGTTGTCTGTTTTTTCCATCGCAACTAACAACGCTTGTTTACTGGTTTCGAAACGTTGTACAAAGTTGAGTTCAGTATTCACTGGCCACACGATGCGATACACAATAGAGAACACAACAACACCTAATAGTGTTTCTTGAAGTCTAAGTACAGCAAAGTGAAAGGTGGTTTGGTTATCAAACCCGCCCAGACAAGCAACAATCGAACACACGGTAAATCCTATTGAAAAGATGTAGCCGTATTTCTCGTCACTAGACATGAAAATACAAGTGCCCAAGAACACGGTAAGAAATGTTAGAAACAAAAATCGATCTTGTGAAAACATCGCAATGAG
Organism: Vibrio sp. 10N.247.311.12; assembly: GCF_041467515.1. Lineage (NCBI taxonomy): Bacteria > Pseudomonadati > Pseudomonadota > Gammaproteobacteria > Vibrionales > Vibrionaceae > Vibrio > Vibrio sp. 10N.247.311.12. The sequence continues at coordinate 1,498 of NZ_JBFSUV010000005.1, read as the reverse complement.
GAAAAAGGCATAACCGGTCCCTAACAAGGTTCCCATTAACCGGTTATGGCCTTTGTTTATTGAATGGGCGAAGCTCTCGTTCAATGCCATCACTGCGACGGCTATCGCAGCCCAATACGGTTTTTCCCAACCAAACCACAACGCTAGGCAGATTGCGATAACTATAGAGAGTGCGACTTTAATCGCGTCTTTAGTCGATGCAGTGAACATAAGAATCACCTAGCTATTTTTGATTATTTTGATCGAGGCAGTCATACCAACACGCAGTTGTACGTCTTCTGGTATTTTGTCTAACTTCACTTTGATAGGGATGCGTTGAGCTAGGCGTATCCATTGGAAGTTTGGATTCACGTTTGGCAATAAATCATTACCTGTGCTGCCGTCTTGCTTCGCGATACCAAAACCAATACTTTTGATATGTCCTTCTAGCTGAACATTGTTGTGCATCATTAAGGTCACATAAGCAGTGTCCTGAGCATCGACACCGACTAAATCAGTCTCTTTGAAATAACCTTCAATCCAGAAGCTATCTTCATCAATTAGCGCAACCACAGGTGAATTCGCGACAACTTGAGAGCCAACACGTAGGTTCAGATTGGTGATATAGCCGTTAGTAGGCGCATATACCTTGGTGTACTCAAGGTTGAGATGTGCTTCTTCTACGTTCGCTTTTGCCAGTTCGACATTTGCGGCGCTGGTTTCTACCGCGTTGTTCAAGTTGTTTAGTGTCAGCACGGGCACGGCACCGGGCGTTCTTTTCTCTAAATTCAACGCGCGTTGCTCTTCGTTTTTGGCTTTGGCGAGTAGGGCAAATGCTTGTTTTTGAGTCGCAAGTGCTTTTCTGTAGGTCGCCTTGTAAATACTCGGATCGATCTCAAAAAGAAGATCGCCTTTTTTTACCTTCGAGTTGTCTTCGACATGCACTTCAATGACTTGACCCGTGACTCGAGGTGTAATCGAGACGATATAAGCGCTGACTTGTCCGTCTCTGGTCCATGGGTTACTTGAGTACGACTGGTAATAGCTATAAACCACAGTTCCCGCAGCAGCCAATAATAAAAGTGTGATGAGATAACGTTTGATCACAGTAAGTGCCTCAAAAAATGGTAATAAAATGGCCGATAGCGCCAGTAAAAATCACGATCAAGCTCAGTTCTGCTATTGCAGGAAAGGCGACGTACTTATGAAGGCCAAACCGTGTCGCGATTGACCCTGTTAGCATTGTCAGTATGTAAGCCAGTGCGATAACCAATAACAGCGGTGGGAAGTAGACTTCATCCCACACAAGCTCATGCGGCATGGTATTCATGGTTCTGTTCTCTATTTGTTTGATGAATGCAACGATAACGGAGTTCGATTTATTGTGATAATCGCTTATAGAGGATCGTACCCGTCAAAATCCAACTTTATTCGGTGATTATGCCAACTGCCTCTTTGTTGAGAGCCGTAAGCCAGTAAAACAACGGTAGGTAGGTTGTCGTTCTTGAAGTGGAAACAC